>CAUZRI010000128.1:0-5495 GCA_963582285.1 Gammaproteobacteria bacterium
TTCGCGCAAACTATTTTCTATAACCTTTTTTTGAACATGGTTTAATTCAAGATAGTTTTTGCTGTCTGCAATATTTTTGTATGCAAGGAACAGCTCGTGGTTTTGCATTATATCTGTTGAGTAGTTTGTGATTAATTCTAGGCAGAGATTGTATGCTTTGCGCAAGTCGTCATTATCAGCGACTGAATGCAAATGCCTAATCGGAGACCAAAATTTACCAAGTATGTCATCCATTTCTGTTAATGGCATAACTAGGTTTTCCCAATTATACTCTCTATTAATCTCCAATATTTCATTGAGCTTGACAATGTTTCCCTTTATTAACACTTCAAGTTCCGAAACTATTGTATGAGGATCTATTCTACTAAAACAAGGAAGTACAGTTGAATCTTTTGGTTGCTTGGTCATAATTATGATTGATTATCTTTTGTGTAAATCAGCGATGCAATCGAAATATGTTGCTAACCGACGGAGTACCTTAAGTTTAGTATCCATGTTACAAAAGTGCCAGATATAAAAAAAAGACTGATTAGTCTGCTAGAGTAATATTTATAACGCTTAATCAGAGTGTCTTGCGGTAGCGATGAGAGTATGAAAGGGCGAGGATGTTTGCAGTGGGCACAGCAGTTAATTCGCTATGTTGCTTCATTACTTCATCCAGGGCAGCTTTTCTCACTAATTCCCACTCATGCATATCTATGCGGCTATCTTTATTGCGATCAAACTTATTTAATAACTGCTTACTATCAGACTTCCATTCCTTTAACAGAATTAGTACGTCTGCGTTGAAATTTATCTCAGAATTTGCGCCACCTACAGTTTGATAAAATCCAATCGCAAATAAATCATCACCAGGATGCATTCTCTTTTCTATATATCGATATCGGCCAGGGGAGGAAATTTTCCAACTGTAGGAGTTTCCTGGAACAGGTCTTGCTGACGTGCCAAACCATGTGTTTGTTTCGGAAGGTATGACACTTGCGCCTTCGGGATCGATGAGACATTGCCCGGTATCATCAATTAACAAAAACATTTCATCACTGGTAGCTTGTTTAATGGTCGCCCAATGATTGCTTCTTCTGGAGCGACGACGCTCCTGAATCATGTAACTGAACCAGGTACAGCTCTTACCCGTTAGCGGCGCAATTATTTCTGGCCCTTCCAGTAATTGGCCGCGCCCGATTAATTCAAGATAACCTTGCGCTGCAGATCTAATTTTTGATGTGGGAATATTTTCCAGGACCCGCAGTCGGAAAAAATAATAAAAACCACCTATAAAACCACTTATACATAGTAGAATAGAAAGAATGGCTATTGGCCAGAAATCATCCGGCACACCATATCGGGCCCATTGTGAAACTGCGGATATCATATCTTCGCTAAACGATATAATTATTCAAATAATTCCTTGATGCTTGCGTCACTGGTTTCTTCTGCCGTGAACTCAAGCAATTGTCGTTCTTTAAAGCTAAACATCCTGGCAATCAATACGTCAGGAAACTGCTCTATCCTAATATTGTTCATGTTAACGCTTTCGTTATAAAACTCTCGACGATCAGCTATAGCATCTTCCAAGCCAGATATTCTTGACTGTAGATGTTGGAAGTTATCATTTGCTTTTAGTTCAGGGTAGGCCTCAGCAAGTGCAAATAATGAACCCAAACCCATACGCAATTGAGATTCTGCCTAGCCCAAAGCACCTACATCACCCTTTTCTCTGGCAGAGGAGACGGCTGACCTTGCCTGCATAACCTTTTCCAGTGTGTCCTGTTCGTAACCCATATATTGTTTACAGGTCTCTACAAGTTTGGGTAGCTCATCATGTCTTTGTTTGAGTAGTACATCAATGTTAGACCAGGCTTTGTCTACATTATGTTTTAATGAGACAAGATTATTGTAGAGGGTTATCGAATACACAATAACTACAGCGATTACACCAAAAAAGATAAAACTAGAGACATCCATACATCACCTCCAATTTCGCTATTAGGTAATTGTATAATATAAACGATTCTTATTCTCATAACGTATACATAAGTTATGCTTTTATGATCAACGACGATCAGATATTCTTCGCGCAAAATAGTAAATCTAACAGGAGAAAAAAAATGAAGGGAGACACCAAAGTAATCGAACACCTTAACAAGGTTTTGAAGAATGAACTTACAGCGATTAACCAATATTTTTTACATTCCAGAATGCTAAAAGATTGGGGCCTTATGACCCTGGCGGATAAGGAGTTTGAAGAGTCTGTCGACGAAATGAAGCATGCAGACCAGCTGATTGAACGTATCCTGTTCCTGGAAGGTCTGCCCAACCTACAAGAGTTAGGTAAATTAATGATCGGCGAAAATACACAGGAAATACTGGAAAGTGATCTTAAGCTAGAACGGATTGCTGAACCTGATCTGCGAGAGGCAATCGAGTACAGCGAGTCCGTTAAGGACTTTGTTTCCCGGGAATTATTTGAGAGTATTCTGACAAGTGAGGAAGAGCATATAGATTTTCTTGAGACTCAACTTGATCTGATAGCGAAGGTGGGTTTAGAAAATTATCTACAATCCAAGATGTAGAGCTAATTAACTCATTGAATTAAATAACTTATTCCTAATAATACTAAGGTTTCTTAAGGCGCCCTCTTTTATTGTAAATACTTCTCATTTGTAATAGGATTGTCAATTACACTTGTTAATTTTTAGGCTATTTATAATAAATGTACATCTGTGTATGTAAAGCCGTGACCGATAAAGAGATCCGATTAGCGATCAATGAAGGTGCTCGGAGTGTTCGAGAATTAAGGGAAAAGCTCAGGGTTACTGAGTCCTGTGGTTCTTGTCTGGAATCTGTAAAAGAGTGCCTTAAGGAGGCCAAAACCTCAGTAGCCGCCTGAATTTTCCTCCTATTGCATCGTCCATATATTTTAATCGTTAACATCTGACGATTTTATAATCATCTATAAACAATTATTCAGCATTAACATGTGAAGATTGCTCAATACCAGTCCAAAAATAAGATATTTTTAGAGTTACCAGGCCACAAATGTCATCTTTATCTCTTCTGGTTGCTTAATAACCGATAAACATTAAAAACAGACATTATCTTGATATTGATAATAAGAATCATTATCATTCGCATTAATAACAGAGCTAGTTAACATTACTTCAATCTATAAGGGGAAAATAGTGTGTTGGTATTACCTGTAAATAGACACTTCATGCAATATAAAAATATGTTGCTGATTTTTTGCCTGTTTTTATTCTCTCTCGATGCAATGTCACAAGTACCTACACCAGAAGAGATGTGGCAAATTATCCAGGAGCAGCAAAAGACAATAAATGAATTAAAGACAAAACTCTCTGAGACCGATGTAAAAGTTCAGCAAAATATAGAAGCGGTAGAGATAACCGCAGATGCAATTGAGTCGTCAACTATGCAGTCCGGTATTAATGATAGATTAACCAATCAAACCATGGTGGGTGGATACGGAGAATTACATTACAACAATCTCACCGATGATCGGTTGAATGAAGGTGGAATGTCACCAGATGATTCTTTAGAACGTACAGATTTTCATCGTTATGTATTATTCATAGGGCATGAGTTTAGTGACAGAATTCGTTTTTTTTCTGAGTTTGAATTGGAGCATTCTCTTGCCGGTGATGGGGCGCCTGGTGAGATAGAGTTGGAGCAAGCATGGATAGAGATGGATATTAATGACATGCATAGAGTCAAGGCAGGGCTTGATATTCTGCCAATAGGTATAATGAATACTACACATGAGCCAAATACTTTTTTTGGTGTAGAGCGTAATAAAATCGAATCAGAAATTATACCTGCTACCTGGTGGGAAGCTGGACTGGGTATTAATGGAGAACTGGCTCCAGGTTGGAACTATGATCTTGTCATTCATAATGGTCTGAAAGTTCCAACCAGCGGGGGATCTTCTTTTAGACCACGTAGTGGGAGAACTAAAGTAGCTGAAGCAGACGACACTGGTTTTGCAACTACAGGTCGGATCCGATACACAGGAATACCTGGGTTAGAAATCGGAATATCGGGGCAGTACCAATCTGATATAAGTGGTACTGCAGATAGTTTTGATGTGCAGGCAACACTGCTAGAAAGTCATATAATCTGGCAACATAATAGTGGCGTTGGTTTACGTGCGCTTTACGCCCGTTGGGACATGGGTGGTGATATTGGTATCAACCCGGCAAGTATCAATGCCGACAATTTGTCTGGCTGGTATATCGAGCCGTCATATCGATTCAGTATTGGCTCAGAACCCTGGGGAGAATTTGGTCTGTTTGCCAGATACAGTATGTGGGACGAAAGGAATCAAATCAGTGGTGCACATCGTTATGAACAATTTGAACAATTCTCCACAGGCCTAAACTGGTGGCCACATAATAATGTTGTAATCAAATTTGATGCGCAATGGCAAGGTGCAAATGCCAATGTGGATAGAGTTTTAGATGGGATAAATCTAGGCTTAGGATATCAATTTTAAAAATTAGATTTGCTGATAATTCGATTTTTAATAACAGCAATGTAAGTGTTCACTATTTATGATAAAAACAAAAAACATTCTGATTGTTGCGGCATTATTAATTGTTTTTGTCTCATCGATATTCGCAAAAGGTATCTATCAGGAACCTAAGGATTTTCTTCTGGAAGTGTTCGCAGGAGAAGTCCCGCAGGTAAAAAAATTCTGGATTCAAAAAGACCTGCAAAAGGATATAAACAGTATTCTTGGGCATGACCTAGGTGTATTGCGCTTGAGCTACTGGCAGCGAGATAACAGAACAGCATGGATACTTGAAGAGATCGGGAAATCTCTACCTATCACTGTGGGCATTGTCGTGAATGACAATAAAATAGAACGAATTAATATCCTGGTTTTTCGAGAATCTCGTGGCTGGGAAATCCGTTATCCTTTTTTTACTGAGCAGTTTAATAGTGCCGCACTAACCGCGGAAAAAAATCTTGATAAGGGTATAGACGGGATCTCAGGGGCAACTCTATCGGTGAATGCTGTAAAAAAACTTGCAGCGCTTGCGCTATTTTTTCATCAACAAGTATTAAAATGAATTTACAGTCAATAAATAGCTGGCACAAAGTACTGGGCATGGTTGCAACCATATTCATTATAGTTTTATCCATTACCGGATTTTTACTTCTACATACAGAAGACTTTAAACTTCAGGACAAGCTCGTCGCGAATGAACTGTTATTAAATTGGTACGATATCAGGCCTGAGCATTCACCCGTATCATACAATGTTGGATCAAAATGGATAACTGTAATTGATGATCAGGTGTATTTTGAGAAAAATTCTTTGCCTAACTATAATGAATCATTTCATGGTGCAATATTTGTGGAGAGTTTTTACGTATTGGCTTTTGATAACAGTATTGATTTATTAACCGAAGACGGTGAACTGATTGAACGGCTTACCTCTCTTCATGGTCTACCCCAGGGAATTGAAAATATAG
>CAUZRI010000129.1:0-5419 GCA_963582285.1 Gammaproteobacteria bacterium
CTGAGACGACTGCCTGGTTCACATCACCATCAGAATCAGGTTTTTCTTCGTCTGGACCTGGAGCAGCATCTGCCTCTGTAACCTGCGAACGAGCAGTCCAGTCCTGATAGGAAGGGTATGCGACAACCGCCAATATACCAATAATAGCTACAACGATCATCAATTCTATGAGTGTAATACCTTGTTGAAATTTATTCATATGTATGTTGCTCCAAAATATTTATATGTTCGAATTTTCTAAACTTAAAAAAAGAATAAATAATTTATTAACAGTAATATAGGCAATCTTAATGTACTTTCACAAGGATTCCTATATTTCTATTATAAGAACTACTATATTCCGAGCCAAAATATCTACTTTTGTATAATTAAGTTAGTAATTTATAGAGGAGAGGTCATAATTGCACATTAAAATTACTAGATTCCTAGGAATGTATAGATTATTTGTTTAAAATCTTGAGTTTGTAATGACTTGTTCATGTTATAACTTTTCTAAATATAAAATAAAATCCGTTAGTGTTTAGGCACATCAATTAATTATAAGGGACCACGATGAATCTTCACGAATACCAGGCAAAACAACTTTTTAGCGATTATGGGATACCTATCTCACCAGGATTACCTGCTTATTCTGTAGAAGAGGCAGAAAAAAATGCCCAATCTCTCGGCGGTAATGGTTGGGTGGTCAAGGCACAAGTTCATGCAGGGGGAAGAGGAAAAGCTGGGGGGGTCAAGCTTGCGAACAGCATTGAAGAAGTCAAGAAATTTACAAAAGATATGCTAGGCAGTCTACTAATCACTAAACAATCCGGGCCAGATGGTAACCCGATTAATTGCGTCCTTATACAAACAATGTCTGAAATTGAGTCCGAATTATATTTGGGATTGTTGGTTGATAGGAGTAAAAGACAAATTGTTGTTATGGGCTCACTGGCTGGCGGTATGGACATCGAGGAAGTCGCCGCAACAGAACCGGAAAAAATTCATACATTTTTTATTGATCCAATCCTCGGAGTTCAAGAGTATCAGTGTCGTAAGTTAGGTTTTGATTTAAATTTAAATGATACTCAACGAAAACAGTTGTCCGTCACTTTACGAGGACTCTATACATTATTTATAGATAAGGATTTGAGTCTTGTCGAAATCAACCCCCTTATTATTACCAAGTCAGGAGACATCGAGGCTCTGGATGCGAAAGTATCCGTCGATGATAACGCAATATTCAGGCACAAAGACATAGAAAGTCTGCGCGACGAATCACAGGAAAATGAAATGGAAAATGCGGCAAAACGTTTTGATCTTAACTACGTTGCCCTGGATGGTAACATCGCTTGCATGGTCAATGGAGCAGGACTTGCAATGGCAACCATGGACATAATTAAGTTGCATGGTGGCGAACCAGCAAATTTTTTGGATGTTGGTGGTGGCGCTACAAAAGAGCGTGTAGCTGAGGCATTTAAATTGATTCTTTCTGATACAAAAGTTAACGCTATTCTTGTAAATATTTTCGGAGGCATAGTGAGATGTGACTTGATTGCTGAAGGAATTATTCATGCTGTGAAGGAGGTTGGTGTAACTGTCCCTGTGGTCGTCAGGCTTGAGGGGACGAATGTTGATGAGGGTAAAAAACTACTCAACGAAAGTAGCCTGAAAATTATCTCAGCGGATGATCTAACTGATGCGGCAGATAAAGTCGTTAATGCATCAAAAGGAGGTAATTGATCATGGCAGTACTGGTAGACAATAATACAAAACTGATTGTCCAGGGCTTCACAGGTAAACAGGGGACGTTTCATGCAGAACAGGCTATAGACTATGGAACACAAGTTGTCGGGGGGATTACCCCTGGTCGAGGTGGACAAACCCATTTGGACAGACCGGTTTTTAATACCGTAGCTGACGCAGTCAGGGAAACTGGTGCGAACGCAACTATGATCATGGTTCCTGCAGCTTTTGCGGCAGAAGCCATTATTGAAGCAGCAGATGCTGGTATTGAACTGGTTGTGTGTATTACCGAAGGCATACCTGTAGTGGATATGGTGAAAGTACGTGCAAGTCTAGATCATTATTCGTCTACCCGTTTGATTGGGCCTAATTGTCCCGGTATCATTACACCTGGACAATGCAAAATTGGAATTATGCCAGGAAGTATTCATACGCCTGGGAATATAGGAATTGTATCCCGCTCAGGTACATTAACTTATGAAGCAGTACATCAAACAACGTTGGCCGGTCTTGGACAAAGTACATGTATAGGAATTGGTGGCGATCCAATTCATGGTATGAATTTTATTGATTGTCTGGGACTGTTTCAGGAGGATAGCCAAACAAAAGGGATCATAATGGTCGGAGAAATTGGTGGCACAGCTGAAGAAGAAGCCGCCGATTTTATTAAATCAAATGTTACCAAACCAGTAGTAGGTTATATAGCTGGTGTCACAGCACCTCCAGGAAAGCGAATGGGGCATGCAGGCGCAATTATATCTGGAGGAAAAGGAACAGCAGATGATAAATACACTGCTTTGGAAGCCGCTGGGGTTAATACAGTCCGATCGCCTGCGATACTTGGAAGAACCATTGCAGAAAACCTCTAACGCCTAGATACACAAAACCCAATCCTGAATATGAGAAGTTATATATTATATTCAATAAATAAATCAAGATCGCAGGGCTGATGCAACGCATCCTGTTGTTGCTTTTTGCTTTATCAGGCTTTTCTGGCCTTATATATGAATCTGTCTGGTCTCATTATTTAAAGATATTTCTTGGCCATGCTGTTTATGCCCAGGCCCTAGTATTGGTAATTTTTATGGGTGGCATGTCAATCGGTGCATGGCTGATATCGAAAACTACTCATCGAATCAGAAATCTATTACTTCTTGCTTTAATAAATAATAATATTGTTTCTGATTAATGATAAATATCAACTTAAAAATGTGATGACGTCCCGGCAAATTCAATATTTACTGATCCTGATATTTGCATTATCTGGCGCTACTGGTCTCATATATGAATCTGTCTGGTCTCACTATTTAAAATTATTTCTTGGGCATGCCGCCTATGCACAAAGTCTGGTATTAATCATTTTCATGGGTGGTATGGCGCTCGGTGCATATATTATCAGCCGATTTGGTCTATCCATTAAAAATTTACTTGTTAGCTATGCCATTATTGAGGGAATCATCGGAATATTTGGAATAATATTCCACCCTATATTTCAATTCACCTATACAGGTTCATTTGATTATATTATTCCCTTACTTGGCTCACCTTCATATGTACATTTTTATAAATTTTTTGTAGCATCAATACTTATATTGCCTCAATCAATATTATTAGGCGCAACGTTTCCGTTAATGAGTGGTGGATATATTCGGAATTTTCCAGATAGTCCGGGGAAATCTATTTCACTCCTGTATTTCTCCAATAGTATCGGCGCCGCTATCGCAGTACTCATTAGTTCTTTTTATCTTATTTCTACATTCGGGTTACCAGGAAGTCTTATTGTAGCTGGATTAATCAATATTTTAATAGCTGTTATTGTATACGGACTTGCAAGGAACCTAAAACAAAACACAAATAAAAAAGTAGTAAGAAAAGCTGATCAGAATTGGAAATTATTAATTTTATGCGCGGCATTCTTTACGGGAATGGCATCATTTATTTATGAGATTGCATGGATACGTATGTTATCTAGTACTCATTCATTTGAATTAATGTTAAGTGCATTTATAACTGGATTGGGAATTGGAGGATTTTGGATAAGAAGCAGAATTGATAATTTAAAAAACCCAGCAAGATTTCTTGCCAAGATACAGATCATAATGGGGATTTTTGCTCTATCAACAATCACATTATACAACTTTAGCTTTGAAATTATGGCGTTCTTTATGGATGCATTAGATGAAACAAAGCGAGGCTACGTACTCTTCAGTCTGGCCAGTCACAGTATTGCACTTCTAATTATGTTGCCAACAACTATATGTGCAGGAATGACATTACCATTATTCACTTTTATATTACTTAGAAAAGGTCAGGGAGAACAATGTATTGGACAGATATATTCTGCTAATACGATTGGCGCAATTACAGGGGTTTTGTTCGCCATCTTTCTGGGAATGCCTCTATTGTCATTGAAAGGAACGATTATTACAGGCGCTGTTATTGATATCCTCGTTGGGCTAGTAATATTTAAAACCATAACATCTTCCGTAAAACGAAATTATCTTGCTTATGTATCATTATCTTTATTCATTCTGATTATTGGATATTCGACTAATTTTAATACAAAACGCATGGCTTCAGGCGTATTCCGCTACGGCATACCAGAGCTAGACAGTAAATCTGAAATACTGTTCCATAAAGATGGAAAAACTGCATCTGTAAGTATCTCAAATTGGGACAATAAACAACTTTCAATAACAACAAATGGAAAACCTGATGCCGAAATAACTATGGCAGATGGCTTACCACCTTCACAAGATGAATCAACCATGACTTTATTGGCAGCATTACCTTTATCTGTTTTTCCTGATGCAGAAACTATCGCAAATATTGGACTTGGATCTGGTCTTACTGCACATGTCGCACTGACATCACCCAATATAAGACTGATTGATACTATTGAAATTGAAGAAAGCATCGTCAGTGGAGCAAGATATTTTGGTGAAAAAACTAATAATGTTTTTAATGACCCAAGAAGCAATATATATATTGATGATGCCAAAACATTTTTTTCTACAAATCAAAAAAAATATGACATTGTAATCTCTGAACCATCTAATCCATGGGTAAGTGGAGTTTCAAATTTATTTACCAGGGAATTTTATAATGTAGTCAAATCATATTTAAACGATGATGGAATTCTTGTTCAATGGTTGCACATTTATGAATTTGATATAGACCTGCTGATATCTGTATTGAAAGCTATCTCTGAGGAGTTTACTTATAACCCTAATCGCAAGTCAAAAAAGTCAGGTTGATTTACCCCGCGCTACTATATTTAACACTCCAGGCATGAAACAACAGCTGTCAACAATTCATATACATAATATTGATGACCTTAGATTTCGTTTTCTTGGAAATGAATCTGTTGTTAATCCATTTATTCAAACTTCCAATATTCCTACAAATTCAGACTACTATCCATATCTTGATCAAAAAGCAGCACAAACCAGATACATAAAGAACAATATTTCTGAAATATTAAATTTACGCTTATCAGCTGTACCCATTCTTGATTTACTCTATGATGAGCTGGGACACAGAACAGAAAATCTCAGTCAAACAGAATATTATCCTTCACAAAGTGCAACTAATGCACATAAAATTTTCGAATATTATAGCGAAAGTGTATTCGATAAGGATAATATAATTGCAATTGCCAGCATAAATTTTTTATTGTCCGCTAGTCAAAACT
>CAUZRI010000130.1:0-5383 GCA_963582285.1 Gammaproteobacteria bacterium
TGAACGCTTCGGCTCCATAGTTTGATTAAAACACATCACTGATTTAATCCAATCATATTAACTGCTAAACTTAAGCAGATAATAAAATTAATTTGTGAATTATATGAGATTATTCTGTGACCTTTGATCAAATTTTTCTGTTCGGTCTGCTTATTTTTATTTTTTCCCTGTTACTCTGGGGAAGAATCCGCTATGACATTGTTGCGATAGCTGCGTTATTTATTGCCTATGTAGCAGGTGTAATACCTGATGAGCACGTCTTCTCTGGTCTTTCTCATCCTGCCACGATCATTATAGCAATGGTACTGATTGTTAGTCGCGGTCTGTCAAACTCGGGCGCGATCGAATTGTTGTCCCGTTTCCTGGTTAATGGCACCCGTAAACTGGGTACTCATATTGGACTCATGTCCAGTATCGCAGCAGCACTTTCTGCCTTAATGAATAATGTGGCGACACTGGCATTACTCATGCCTGTCGATATGCAGGCAGCAAGTAAGGCAAAACGCAGTCCGGCCTTAACATTAATGCCATTATCATTTGCCACCATACTTGGTGGAATGGTGACACTGATTGGTACGCCACCAAATGTGGTTATTGCCACGTTTCGTGAAAAAGCATTGGGCGCCCCCTATCAAATGTTTGATTTTGCCCCGGTGGGTATTGTGGTTGCGAGTGTAGGAATTTTGTACGTCTCTACCGTTGGTTGGCGACTAATTCCCTTGGATCGTAGCAAACATAATACGACAGAAGAACTCATGGATATGGAGGGCTATATTGCCGAGGCGGTCATTAAGGCAAATTCAAAATTTATTGATAAGAAGTTGCGAGAATTAGATGCGTTGAGTACAGAACACGATGTCAATGTATTAGGCTTGGTACAACAGGGAAAACGTCTGCCTGGGACTGCAAGAAATTATGTTCTAAGGGAAAACGATATCCTGGTATTAGAGGCTGGACCTGATGCGATAGAACAGTTCGTTGGTTCGGCGGGTTTAAAATATATTGGTACGGATAAACATAGCAGTATACTCAGCGAGAACCTGTCTTTAATTGAAGTTGTTGTCCCGGAAAACGCTGATATAGAAGGACGATCTGCAATAGAAGTACGACTATTGTATCGACAAGGTGTTACGTTATTGGGTGTATCGCGAAAAGGAAAACGTTTTCGTGATCGGGTACGCAAACTGAAAATTCGTGCTGGTGATATTTTATTATTACTCGGATCAGAAGATCGGTTATCAGATGTAGTGGCGTGGTTGGGTTGTCTGCCGTTGGCTGAACGCGGATTACAAGTCATCCAACGACACAAGGCAATACTTGCTG
Source organism: Gammaproteobacteria bacterium (assembly GCA_963582285.1). Classification (GTDB taxonomy): domain Bacteria; phylum Pseudomonadota; class Gammaproteobacteria; order Eutrophobiales; family Eutrophobiaceae; genus Eutrophobius. The sequence continues at coordinate 1,324 of CAUZRI010000130.1, forward strand.
TGGGCCTGTTTGCAATTGCCATTATTATCTCAAGTATCGGCTGGCTGTATTTACCACTGGCATTAATGGGTGTGGTAGTTGCTTATGCCTTGCTTAAGATTATTCCTCTATCACAGATCTATACTTCCGTAGAGTGGCCAGTGATTGTATTACTTGCCTGCCTGATCCCTATCGGTACGGCGCTGGAAACCAGTGGTAGCACTGCACTGGTTGCAATAACCATAGTTGAGTTGACGCAAGGATTATCCCCGGTCATCGTGTTAACTATCCTCATGCTCATCACGATGACAATGTCAGATGTATTAAATAACGTTGCTACAGCCTTGATTGCAGCTCCCATCGCAGTAGACATCGCTCAGCAACTGAACGTCAACCCTGATCCGTTCTTAATGGCTGTTGCCGTTGCTGCTTCCTGTGCATTTCTGACACCCATAGGACACAAAAATAATACGATCATTATGGGGCCAGGCGGATACAATTTTGGTGACTACTGGCGTATGGGATTACCCCTGGAAATTCTTGTGGTGGTAGTCGGTATTCCAATGATTTTATTGGTTTGGCCGCTTTATTAAATGTGGAGGCAAAGTAAATTAATGGGTCGAATCTATTATATTCTACTCTCACCTCAATTAATTCCTCCATCTATGACGGTCGCACTAGTATGACAATTACGGTAAGGTAATGTTGTACGTAGTTATTTATAAGCTGTACATAATTCGTGGGGGTCATGAAAATGGGAACGAACTATCTTGGTAGCAGTTTGTTTTTCGGCATTTTGGTCATTGGGGTGGTCGTATTAGAGGGATGTGATGCCGGGCAGACGCCCGTATCACAGGATGCTAGAGGTGTTTCTTTGCAAGGCACATCAGATTCAGATATGAATTTCTCACAGGATTCATCTGAAACCAGCCGTGGATTAGCCGCCGACGCGGGTCGAGGTGTCTTCATCGATGACCTACAACGGTCTACAAAGGTTTTTGCCTTTCAGCAGGCTGCTGACGAAGGCGCTGATCGCGGCGCTGAGATTTATTACTACAGCTGCTGGACTTGCCATAATTCATATACGGCTGAGGCAGGTTCACCCGCACCTATGCTAGAGGGACTGTTCGATAGAGATACCTTGCTGTCTGGCGAGACGGTAACCGATGAAAATGTGGCAAACAAGATCCGTAACGGCAGTGAACTTATGCCCGGCTTCAGTCATACCTTGAGTGATGACGATATCGCAGACTTGATTACTTACTTCCAACGTGGCGATTGTTGTGTTGCTTCAGTAGAGGTTAATCTGCCGGCCAATCCCTGGTATACCGCATCGGAAGACGACACCATGAGGTTTGACTATCGTGGCAATCTGGACGGCGGTCCCACAGGGAACGTACGTTCGGATGACGGCGTCCCTCGGGAAGGGATCATGGTACAGCTGATCGCCAGCGAGAATAATATTCGCACTACCGTTTACAGCAACGAGGTTGGTGAATACGAATTTCCAAAGTTACCTACGGGGGAATATACCCTTCGTATTGCAAGACCATTGCGATGGCAGCCCTACCGTCGTGACGCTGTGCAAATCAATGGTGCTAATCAACTTGAGGAGGTTGTCCTGCAGCGTGTCACAGATCAGGAGCTGTTGCCGCCGACGCTGGACATCATGGGTCAGATGAGTGGTGCGGAATGGTTGTTCAACCTTTCAGGCTCGATGGAGGAGAAGCGGATCTTTGTTGAGAACTGTAACTGGTGTCATTCTTATCAACAAATATTCCGCTCGCGTTTTGATGAAAATGGCTGGCGTCGGATAATTGAGCGCATGAGCCATTACCAGGGTTCACCGCTAATCTTTCGAAATTCCAGCGGTCGCATGGAACCCGAAGCGGAGGAGATGTTAGTGAAATGGCTTGCCCGAGTGCGTGGGCCGGATTCCCCAGACCCACATTTCAAGGAAATGCCTTATCCAACTGGTCCATCTACGGAGGTGATTGTCACAGAATATGAGTTGCCTCGTCTGTATCTGTCCACACACGATGTGGCTCAGGATAGTAAAGATTTTCTTTGGTATTCACCCCATCGCGGGCCAAGGATTGGAAAAGTTGATCCGGCAACGGGGATCACGCAGGAAGTTTATATTCCTGTTCCTGAGGGTTGCCTGCCTGGGACACATTGGATCACCTATACAAAGAAAGGCAATATTTGGTCATCACAAAACTGGGCGCATATATTGACGCGCATCAATCCTGACACCAATGAAATACACCAGATTAAACCGCCGCCGCGATATCTGCCCGATGGGGTAACCCCACGGCCTTGCAATATGTCCATGGGTGGGAACTGGGCTATCGCCCCAGACGGATATATCTGGAAGGTACGCTCGAACATGGTAACTAAAACCGATCCAGAAACAGGTGAATATGTTGAGACCTGGCCCGTAGAAAATGTGAGGAGTACCTATGGTACCGACGTCACTGATGACAACAAGTTTGTCGGCGGTGGTTCATGGGGAGAAGATTGGATGATTATGCTCGACATTGAAAAAGGCGAAGTTGTGGAACGGCTGTCCAGTTATCCTAACCAGGGGCCGGGGCGAAGTGCGTTTGACAATAACGACAACAGTCTCTGGTCTGGTGGCAAGGGCGGGTCATTAGTGCGTCTAGAATCGAGTACCCGCCGATTAAAGGAATTTGTTGCGCCGTTGCTCTACTTCGGTAGTTTCTATGAGGCCAATGTGGACAAGAACAGTGAGGTCTGGGCCTCCGCCGTGCAAACCGGCCGATATATGAGACTAGACCCCGAGTCCGAGCGTTGGATCACCTATGTACTGCCGGAACCGTATTCCCACAACCGTAAGAGTTGGATCGACGATACTACCGATCCGGTCTCACTATGGTACGTGGATCACAACAGTTACCTGGTGCATATTCAGCCACGTCAGTAAAGTATTAGCTGATTGTAACTGACATTCCCAAGTGTGAGGATACGGTATCTGAGTGATTATTTTCTTGATCGTGGAGAATTATTAAAATGGTGAAATATGCTAATGAATAATTTTAGTGTTAATTGCAAAGACATAATAAAATACTTATTACTTTTTTTGTTCTTAACCACTCACGCACAAGCACAAGATGAGTTGCCCAATATTGTCATTCTGGCTACCGGTGGCACGATAGCTGGTGCAGGTAAGAGCACGACTGCCAGCGCAAGTTATCAATCAGCGACAAGATCAGTGGACGATCTTATTCAGGCTGTACCTGAACTTGAAGAATTAGCGAATATAAGTGGAGAGCAGGTATTCCAGATTGCCTCACAGGATTATACCAATGATCGATTAATGCAACTTGGTAAACGTGTATCCAGTCTAGTGAAGTCTGATAGCGTTGATGGCATTGTGATTACCCATGGTACAGATACCCTGGAAGAAACGAGTTATTTTCTTAACCTTGTTATAAATTCTGACAAACCCATTGTCGTGGTAGGGTCCATGCGACCGGGTACAGCGTTATCCGCAGATGGGGCGCTCAATCTTTACAATGCCGTTGCCCTGGCCGGTAGTGAAAGTAGTGAAGGTATGGGTGTGCTTATTAGTATGAACGATGAAGTGCATACTGCAAGAGATGCCACGAAAAGTGCCAATATCAAAACCAATGCCTTTACCAGTCCATGGGGACCTCTGGGGATGGTTGTAGAAAGCAAGGTTTACTGGTTTCGTGCGCCGATAAAAAGGCATACAAGTAAATCTGAATTCAATATTGATAATATTGAATCTTTAGCCAACGTCCAGATCGTTTACGCCCACGGAAATATGGATGAATCTGTCTACAAAGAACATCATCGTAATGGTGCCAAGGCAATTATCCATGCCGGTACCGGTAACGGCTCCGTATCCGATCATATATTTTCTACTGTCTTAGACATCAGTAAGTCCGGCACTATAATTATCAGATCGTCACGGGTGAATCATGGTGGGTTTGTTGTCAGAAATGCAGAAGAAAATGATGATGAAAATAACTGGGTTGTCTCACATGACTTGAACCCACAAAAAGCACGAATCCTCGCCGCTGTGGCATTGGTC
>CAUZRI010000131.1:0-5367 GCA_963582285.1 Gammaproteobacteria bacterium
TCACAATGATACATATCCTATATTGCGAAATATTAATGGAAAATTTGAACTGGTGAATGAACCTGCCATCAGCGCAGTAAATGGCCGATTATGTGATGACTATATCAATGACTGTGAACAAGTTGTGAAGACATGGAACAAGGTTATTTCAGGATTTGGTATAGATTTTAAACTGGCCCTGCCGCACAAGGCATTCCATCGAAAGGTTGGCGATTATTCTGAAGTGTTTGTTACGCCTAAAGGAGACATAATTGAAGAATCCAGTTGGAATAATAGTCAAAGTGACTGGCTACCCAACAATGAAGATCTGGAATATATCCTGTCACTCATGGTGCCAGAGACTGAGGCGGGAAAGTTTGCTAACTGGATCGCAGCACCCAAGGCAGGTATTAATGGGCAACCTGGCGATTATGAATACGTAAAAATCGCGGCCTGATCATGTACAGTATTCTTGTGATAACAGGAACGCATAAATGGTGAGCTATGCAAATGGTCCTGCCACAGGTGTACCGCATGAATTTAACGCAGCGTCAGAATTTATAGATCGTAACATCGTATTAGGTCGGCACGATAGAATTGCCGTCATTGATGAACAAGGCGAGTTTAGTTACGCTGACCTAGCAAAAATGGTTAACCAGTCCGGTAATACCCTCAGCCACCTGGGTATTAATAAAAATGATCGTGTAGTCATGGCAATGCTGGATACGGTTGAATTTCCCGCCGTATTTTGGGGGTGTATAAAATCAGGCATTATCCCGATCCCGTTAAATACCCTACTCACCACGCCAGAATACAACTATATCCTTGAAGACTGTAAGGCAACAACCCTCATCGTCAGCGATACCCTTTTCCATTTATTCAAACCGATAATAGATAAACAATGTGGACTCAAAAATATTCTGATTTGCGGAAATGAAAATTACGGTTATCCGCTACTCAGAAAATTATTAAAAAATTCTTCACCCCATCTTGAAGCTGCTCAAACAAAATATAATGATATTGCCTTCTGGCTATATTCTTCTGGTTCTACAGGTAAGCCAAAAGGGGTTATGCATCGCCATGAAAACCTTTTTCATACTGCTGAACATTATGGCCAAGGTATCCTTGGCATAAAGGAAAGCGATATAGTTTACTCTGCTGCAAAGTTATTTTTTGCATATGGTCTGGGTAATGCCATGACATTTCCATTCTACGTCGGCGCGACCGCAATTCTATTTTCTGGTCGTCCAACACCAGAGACTATAATGTCAATTATTCATAAATATAAACCAACAATATACTTTGGTGTGCCGGGTTTATATGCTGCAATGCTTGCTAATATAAATGAACCGGTTTGTAGTAGTCTCAGACTATGTGTATCTGCCGGAGAAGCATTACCTGAACATATAGGCCGCAACTGGGAGAAAATCTTTGGCGTACCAATCCTGGACGGGATCGGATCAACTGAAATGTTACATATTTATCTAAGTCATCAACTTGATAACGATTATTATGGAAGCACAGGGATACCAGTGCCTGGTTATGAAGTGATGTTAGTGGATGAAGATGGTAACAACGTCCAACAAAACGAAGTAGGTGAACTACTTGTTAAAGGTCCCAGCATGGCATCCGGATACTGGATGCAGGAAGATAAAACCCGAGATACATTTCGAGGAGATTGGCTGCATAGTGGTGATAAATACACCTGTAATAATTCTGGTTATTATATCTACTCTGGACGCAAGGATGATATGTTTAAGGTAAGCGGACAGTGGGTCTCTCCCTTTGAAATTGAATCGACCATCATGCAATTCGCGGATGTTTTGGAAGCGGCGGTTATTGCCCGGAATGATGAAAACGAGCTACTTAAACCGATGGCATTTATTGTACTTAATAAAGGAATAAATAGTTCAGAGACACTTGCTAAAGATATCCAGAAGTATGTTAAACAAAAAATTTCTTTGCACAAATATCCAAGGTGGATAGAGTTTATATCTTCACTGCCAAAAACAGCAACAGGAAAGATCCAACGATTTAAACTCAGAGAAAGGATACTAAAATAATTTCATCATATTGATAAAAACCTGTAATCAATACTTAATAACTTTGCTGTACAGTTAGACTAATAATTTACAAACATTATGAGCAATCAATTTTTTGATGATATTGTCATAGATTCTGTAACAGAATATGAACCTTTTTATGTTGACCATGCAGAGATGCTGAACTTCAATAAGAAGTGGGACAAACTTCCTATTCATATTGATGATTTAGCAGCCAAATCTCAGGGACACAAGGGCATTATTGCCTCCGGTCAATACACACTTTGCATAAAACAATTTTGTATCAATCAAAGTCTTTGGCGAGAGGCAGTTATTGGTGCGGCGGGATGGAACGAGGTGCGCTTTAGTAAACCTGTTTACGCGGGAGACAAAATATCTGGAACAATACGTTGCATAGATAAAATTGAATCTCGTAGCAAACCTGATCGTGGCATCGTAAAATTTGAAATAATTCTGACGAACCAGGATAGCGATATTGTCTTAAGTCTACTGGACAGCGTAATGATAAGTAAAAAGTGGCAGGCGTAAAAAATATCGCATTGTGTCATGTTGGCGCGACCTTTAACGTTGGTGGTAGTAACGGCAATGCGGAAACATTTTTCAGCGAAAGTTAGAGATAAATAAAAAAGTCCTATATGACTGTTAATATAAAGTTAATCTTTCGACCCAAATATTTTTCCATCTAACTTTTTAATCATATCTTTTACCTTATCAGTTGTCTGCTGCAAGCTATAATTATCAGTTGACTGTAATACCAGATTTACTCCCAGCATCCCAATTCTAAAAAATGGATAGCTACCAATACTAACTTCGGGGTAGATGTCCTGAATGATTGCCAAATCCGGGGCCAGTGTACCTTCCGGTAGATCGGTCTTGACACTTTCAGTAAGCATAGGTAATCCACCCACAAGACGATCGGTCATTCCGTCAAACATCGCCTGCATAATTGATGGAACACCAGGTAACACAAATACATTTTTCATTTGAAATCCCGGTGCAGCACTGACTGGATTATCTATAAGAACAGCACCCAAAGGTATATCTGCCATCTTTAATCTGGCCTCATTTAATTTTCCTTCTGGGTAATATTTATTCATAGTGGTCACTGCCTCTGTATTTCTTTCCAGATCCACATTAAATACCCTGGCAATGGATGCAGCAGTAATATCATCGTGGGTCGGGCCAATTCCCCCCGTTGTAAAAATATAATCAATGCTTTTCCGATAAAAATTTACTGTATCGACTATGGTTTGTTGATCATCTTGAATAACCCTGGCCTCTTTCAGGTCTATCCCCAACTCATCACAACGGCTACCAATAAAGGATAGATTGGCATCACGGGTTCGTCCTGACAAAATTTCATTACCTATAATAATAACTGCAGCAGTTGGGTTTGATTTTTGTAGCTTCATTTTTAACTATTTAGTCGTTTAGCTTAACCTTGATATTGTCAATTAATCTCGCAGTACCAAGCCACGCAGCAAGCAGAATACTTAGCTCAATATCGTCCCCACTCGGCACACCAAGATCACATGAACGCCGTACGCTAAAATACTCCGGTGTAAAGCCGGCTTTTTCCAGCGCCTGGAATCCTTGTTGCTCAATAGTGCCAAAATCATCCGTTTTATTTTTCAGCTTATCAGCAGCAAGTTGCAAAGTTTGATAAATCATTGGAGCAAGCTTTCGCTGTTCATCTGTTAAATAAGCATTTCGAGAACTCATGGCCAATCCATCATCTTCACGTATGATTGGCATACCAATAATTGCTGTGGGAATACATAAATCCGATATCATGCGTTGAATTATCATGAGTTGCTGATAATCTTTTTCACCAAATAGTGCGTAATCGGGAGTTACATTAATAAGTAGCTTGGATACTACCGTAGCAACACCAGAAAAATGATCTGGTCGGAACTGTCCACATAAAATGCTCGATAAAACCGGTATGTTAATACGTGTATCTACATCCACACCACTTGGATAAAGTTCTTCCAGGTTTGGTGTAAATAGTAAATCTACCTGATTTGATTCTAACTTTGATTTGTCTGTTTCAATGGTACTTGGATAGCTTTCATAATCTTCTCCTGTACCAAATTGAATAGGATTAACAAATATACTAACAACTGTTTTATCACCAAGCATATTTGCCTTTTCTAATAAAGACAGGTGCCCATCATGCAAATTCCCCATAGTTGACACGAGTGCGATTGTATGGCCTTGCTTTTTCCATTCTGCAATCTCATGCCTTAATCCAGACAGTTCATTTACAATATTCATTAATACTAATTACTCAATCAAATAAAAAGAAACCAGTATACGCGAGAGATGTCTAGTAAGTCAGAGGATTACTCAAAACTTTGTTCCAGGGAAGGAAATGTGCCTGCTTTAACTGATAGGATATAATTTTTTATTCCCCGGTTAATAGAACCACTATTTTGTAAAAAATTATTTGCCATTTTAGGAATATAATCCGAAATTCCAATGACATCGTAAATAACTAAAATCTGACCATCGCAATCAACCCCTGCACCTATACCAATTGTGGGGATTGAGATTGCATTGGTAATTTTTTCTGCAAGCTTACGAGGGATGCATTCTAAAACAATCATTTTAACACCCGCTTCATCCAACGCTATTGCATCTTCAAATATTCGTTCCGCATCTCCGGGTTTTCGACCTTGTACTTTATAACCGCCGTACTTTTGGACAGATTGCGGTTGCAATCCAAGATGACCACAAACCGGGATTCCGTGACTACACAATGCCTGTATCTGCTCAAGAATATCACGACCACCTTCCAGCTTAACCATATCGGCCTCACCTTCTTCTATTAGACGTTTGGCATTTTTTAAAGCACTGTCTTTATTTATGTAACTGTTATTAGGCATATCCGATGCCAGTAACGTGTGATTGATACCTTTACGGACTAATTTAGTATGATAGATCATGTCATCCATACTGACATTCAATGTATCAGCTTCACCGTGTATAACCATACCTAGAGAGTCACCAACCAGAATGACATCAATCTCCTGATTTTCCAGTATACGAGCAAAACTGGAATCATAGGCTGTTAAGCAAGCAATCTTTTCCCTGTTTTGTTTCATTTGCATGAGACGGGAAATTACGGAGGAATTTATCACAGGGCTTTCGGATTAAAGTAATGGCGACCAGGTGAAAGATCTTGAATATATTTTAGTAAAATATCAAAGTTTTTGTTACTGCTAGCTAGATCAAAATCAGTAGTATTAACAATTAATAATGGCGATAGAGTATAATCATAGAAAAAATTTATGTAAGCATCAGATATCGCCTGTAAATATTC
>CAUZRI010000132.1:0-5349 GCA_963582285.1 Gammaproteobacteria bacterium
AATGCAATAAGGTTATTGGAAAAGATCTTTCTTAATTGCATTAATTATTTATCAACCGTGTTATTTCAAACTAAAGTTAGTTAAAGAGACTTAACCCACAGAAAATTTAATTTATTCTTTACCTCAATTTCAGGATAATAAATTTTATCAAACCTAAAATGTTCGGGAAAAATTACTCTATATATTGCACATAAATCCGAATATTAGAATCCCTGTTACTTTCTATATTTTTGCGATCACCAGAGAACCGTTAGTCCCACCAAAACCAAAGGAGTTAGATAAAGCGACATTAATATTCATTTCTCGAGAAACATGGGGAACAAAGTCCAAATCACATCCCACATCAGGATTATCAAGATTTATCGTTGGTGGAGCGACACCATCACGTATAGCTAAAAGACAAAAAATGGCTTCAACGCCACCAGCCGCGCCGAGCAAATGACCAATCATTGATTTTGTAGAACTGATTTTGACTGACCTGGCAGATTCACCAAACACTTTTTTGATCGCATGACACTCAACAGCATCACCCGCAAGCGTCGATGTTCCATGAGCATTAATATAATCTATATTTGAAGTATCAATCTGTGCGTTCCGAATCGCATTAGTCATACTAGCAATGGCTCCGGCACCATCCTCAGATGGTGCTGTCATGTGGTATGAATCACCACTTAGTCCATAACCAATTATTTCGCCATAGATGTTTGCCCCGCGTTTCTTTGCATGCTCATATTCTTCCAGTACAACCACACCAGCCCCATCACTCAGGACAAATCCGTCACGGTCCTTGTCCCAGGGACGACTCGCATGCTCAGGGTCTTCATTTCTAGATGAAAGGGCTTTTGCATTAGCAAAACCTGCTAATCCAGTAGGCGATGTTGCCATCTCTGCGCCACCTGCAATCATCACATCTGCATCACCATATTCAATCAGCCTTGCAGCATCCCCAATGTTATGTGTCCCGGTACTACACGCGGTTACAATCGCGTAATTTGGTCCTTTTACCCCAAGTCGGATAGATAAATGACCTGATATCATATTAATAATGTTACTGGGCACATAAAATGGAGATACTTTTCTTGGACCGCCATTAATAATCACGTGAGTTCCCTTTTCAATTCCTGGTAGTCCACCTATCCCTGAGCCAATCGCAACGCCTATTCGACTTGCATTTTCTTCAGTTACTTGTAATCCACAATCTTCAAATGCCTGTATTCCTGCAGCCATTCCATAATGAATAAAAGGATCCATTTTTTTAATATCTTTTTTTGGAATGTAATCTTCAGCATCAAAATTTCTAATTGAACCACCAATTCGAACTGGAAAATCTGTCGTATCAAAATGTGTTATGTGCGAAATCCCACTTTTTCCTGCAAGTATATTGCTCCAGGTTTCATTAACGGTGTTGCCCAATGGTGTAATTGCCCCTAAACCAGTTACTACGACACGGCGTTTACTCACAACAAAACCTCAATAAATTAAATTTTAAAAAAGAAAAGGCCGCAAAGTGTGCGGCCTTAGTTTTATATATCATAACGAAGAATCAGTCTAAATTTGCGTTTATATAATCCACTGCCTGCTGGACAGTTGTGATTTTTTCAGCCTCCTCATCAGGAATTTCGGTTTTAAATTCTTCTTCAAGTGCCATTACCAACTCAACGGTATCAAGAGAATCTGCACCAAGATCATCAACAAATGACGCCTCGGCATTTACTTCTTCCTCCTTCACGCCTAATTGCTCGACAACTATTTTTTTAACACGTTCTTCAACACTACTCATAATAAATGATTCCTCCCTAATACGAATTGGCACCGAAGTGCGGGTGTAAGTTTAGTGATTTGAATATAACTTGCAAGTTTGTTAGTTCTTTTATTGATAAATATATTCTTAAACAATAAGTTAAAGGCATTATCTAGAATCATAAACAATATATTTATGCCATATATAATCCCCCATTCACATTTATCGTCTCTCCGGTAATGTATCCTGCAGATTCTGAAGCGAGAAATGTTACCGTATCAGCTACTTCACTCGCTTCACCCAATCTACCTAAAGCTATCTGTCTCGCCATCTCATTTTTCTGATCTATCGATAGATCCGCCGTCATATCCGTCACAATAAAGCCAGGGGCGACTGCATTTACTGTAATATTACGTGTGCCAATTTCTCTAGCCAACGATTTGGTAAAGCCAATAAGACCCGCCTTAGCTGCGGCATAATTTACCTGTCCGGCATTTCCAGATAACGCTATAACAGAGCTTATATTTATTATCCTCCCATACCTGGCTTTCATCATGTCCTTAATACATGCCTTAGTTAGGCGATATACAGAGTTTAGATTAGTATTTATTACATCATCCCATTCATTATCCTTCATTCTAAGCATTAAATTATCTCGCGTAATGCCTGCGTTATTTACAAGGATCAAAGGTTTCAGCCCTTCAGTAGATAAAAAAGTAAATAACGCGTCAACAGAGTCAGACTGACTAACATCCAATATATATCCTAAGCCCTGTATACTATTGTTTTTAAACTCTTCTTCAATTTTCTTTACACCGCTATCAGATGTAGCTGTGCCAATAACATAGGCGCCACTCTGTCCCAGTGATTTGGCGATCGCCTTGCCAATTCCTCGGCTAGCTCCTGTTATCAATGCAATACGGTTTTGAAGTTTTATATTCATGTCACGTTATAATTTAATGCCGATCGAAATGAGTCTATATACTCTAGATTAACTATATCTATATCCTTGCGTATTCTTTTTATAAGCCCAGACAAAATCTTTCCAGGACCACTCTCTATTATAGCTCTACAGTTTAATTCTGATAATCTCTGTATTGTATCAACCCATAACACAGGTTGATGGAGTTGTTTTACAAGCGCTAACTTTATTTCATCAACAAATACATGTGGGCATGCATCAACATTTTGAATAACAGCAATTGATGCATCTGTAATATTAATCTCGTCTAACCTGATACTAAGCTGTTCAGCGGCAGGTTTCATTAAGCTACAATGGGAGGGGACACTAATAGGTAGTAGCAATACACGTTTTGCACCTGCCTCTTTTGCTAGTTCCATCGCCCTATTTACCGCTTCTTTTTGTCCTGCAATCACTGTTTGTACGGGAGAATTAAAATTTGCCGCCGAGACGATACCAGCATCTCCAGCGAGGATACAAACATTCTCAATTTTGTCTCTCTCTAAACCAATAACTGCAGCCATGGCACCATCACCTACTGATACAGCAGACTGCATATAAATTCCTCGGTCACGAACCAGGGTGATAGCCTCTTCAAATTTAATTGCACCAGCACATACCAGAGCAGTATATTCACCGAGGCTGTGGCCTGCCATGTATTCTGGTATTGCACCATTATATTTACACCAAAGACGCCATATAGCGACACCGGCAGTGAGTAATGCAGGTTGGGTTATTTCAGTTTTATTTAATTCAATTTCAGGCCCCTTTTGAACAACATTCCAAAGGTCATAACCTAATAAATCTGAGGCTTCACTATAGGTTGCGGATATAATATCTTCCTGCTTTGCAAAATCCTGAAGCATGCCAACACTCTGAGAGCCCTGCCCTGGAAAAACAAATGCCAATGATGCCGATGTACGGTGTTCCATATATTTTTAGTTAATTATTGAGACTAGAGACAGTAGATTTAAAACCGTAAAAGGGTAGCACCCCATGCAAAACCACCACCAATAGCCTCCATCACTAATAAATGACCAGGCTTAATCCTTCCATCTAATACAGCCGTATCCAGGGCAAGAGGTATAGACGCCGCAGAAGTATTACCATGCTCATGAACTGTAACGACAACCTTGTCCATAGACAAACCAAGTTTTTTAGCTGTGGCAGATATAATTCGTTTATTTGCTTGATGAGGGACTAACCAGTCTATGTCATTTTGTTTAAATTCCGTTCCCTGCATTACTTCATCTACTATATTATCCATAACATTGACTGCAAACTTGAAAACATCACTGCCACTCATTCTGATAAAAGGTTCATTTCCAGGTTTTGAAACCCCAGACGGTACTTCCAGAAACTCTGCATGTTCTCCGTTTGCATGTAATTTTGATTGATATATACCTGGCTCATCGGATGCCTTGATGACTACGGCACCGGCACCATCACCAAATAACACACAGGTTGACCTATCAGTCCAATCAACTATTTTTGATAAGCAGTCCGCGCCTACTACCAACACGCAACTAGCAGTTCCAGATTTTATGAAATTGTCTGCAATGCTTATTGCATACACGAATCCAGCACAAACTGCCTGCACATCAAACGCAGCGCAACCATTATTGATTTCTAATTCTCTTTGCAACAAACATGCTGTACTTGGGAAAGTTTGGTCAGGTGTAGATGTAGCGAATATAATTAAATCAATTTCATTCTTATCAACATTGGCTGTTGTAAATGCCTTTTTAGCAGCCTCTACAGCCATATCACAGGTTGATTCATCCTTTCTTGCAATATGACGTTGTTTGATGCCTGTACGTGCCTGTATCCATTCATCAGAGGTATCAACCATTGCCTCAAGCTCTGAGTTCAACATAACTCGTTCTGGCAAGTAAGAACCTGTACCTATTATTTTGGAATAAGGCATTTTTAAATATTTATAGTATATTTTCGCTGTTTTGGATTCTTTCCAGACCAGCAGTAATCCTTTGTGGAACATTGTTAGTCACTTCCATTCTGGCTTCTTCCAGAGCAGAAGCAAAAGATACTCTGTCTGCACTACCGTGGCTTTTGATAACTATGCCTCGCAGCCCAAGTAAACTTGCGCCATTATACTGGCGTGGATCAATTTTATTATGAATCTTTTTTAGTATTGGCATAGTAATAATTGCAGATAGTTTTCCGTACAAACTTGCACTAAACTCTTTTTTAACATGATGCCCTATCAGATTCGACACGCCTTCACTTGCCTTTAAGGCAACATTGCCCGTAAATCCGTCAGTTACAATCACATCAACATTGCCTGAATATATATCCGTACCTTCAACAAAGCCAATATAATTCAGATGGCTATCAGACAATAACAATGCGGTTTGTTTAATCCTGTCATCGCCTTTAATTTCTTCAGATCCTACATTTAATAAACCAATTAGAGGACGTTCAATATTTTCTACTGCGCAAGTTAGTTCTGAACCCATCAACGCAAACTGAAACAATTGATCTGAACTAGAATTTATATTTGCTCCCAGATCCAGTACGTGAGTGTGTCCTTCCAATCCTGGAATTACAGAACAGATTGCAGGTCTATCAATACCAGGGAGCATTTTTAATACATATCTGGAAATAGCCATCAATGCGCCTGTATTAC
>CAUZRI010000133.1:0-5222 GCA_963582285.1 Gammaproteobacteria bacterium
GATGAAAATACTGCTAAAAAAGCTGCTTTTTATACCCGTCAATTTATAGATGCAATGTCTCCCGCAAATTTTATAGCGACGAACCCTGAGGTCATTGAGTCAACAATCCAATCCAATGGAACTAATCTTTTAAAGGGATTCGAAAATTTTTGTAATGATTTTAATTCTGAATCTGGTCAATTGCGAATAAAAATGGCAGATCTAAATGCATTTGATCTCGGTACGAATATTGCCATTAGTCCGGGTAAAATAGTATTCGAAAACGAATTAATGCAATTGATACAATATTCTCCTACCACTGAGAAAGTATTTAAACGCCCATTACTAATCATTCCTCCCTGGATAAATAAATTTTATATTCTCGATTTACAACCAAAAAATTCTTTTATCAAATGGTTGACTGAGCAAGGCCATACTGTCTTTATTATATCCTGGGTTAACCCGGACGCTTCTCATAGAGAAAAAGATTTTTCTGATTATGTATTTCAAGGCCCCATGGCGGCATTGGATGCTATCTCAAAGGCAACCGATGAAGATGAGGTAAATGTTATTGGTTACTGTATTGGTGGGACGCTACTTAGCGCTACACTAGCTTATATGCATGCAAAAGAGGACAAGCGCATTGTCGCTGCCAGTTTTTTAACATCATTGATTGATTTTTCTGAACCAGGTGATCTAGGTGTTTTTATTGATGAATCACAAATTAGTGATCTTGAGAAAAAAATGAATTCTCAGGGTTTTCATGAAGGTAAAGATATGGCGTTGTCTTTTAACTTGCTACGGGCAAATGATCTTATTTGGTCGTTTTATATTAACAATTATCTTCTAGGTAAATCGCCACAGAAATTTGACCTGCTTTATTGGAATTCTGACTCAACACGAATGCCAGCAAAAATGCACAGTACTTACTTACGGAAGATGTATCTGGAAAATATTTTTAAAGAGCCCGGTGGCATCTCTATAGGTGATATCCAAATAGATGTATCAACTATAGAAACCCCTAGCTATTTTATTTCAACGGAAGATGACCATATTGCACCATGGAAGAGCACGTATTTAGGAGCGCAATTGTTATCAGGTCCAACTAGATTCGTATTAGGTAAGTCTGGTCATATTGCTGGGATAGTTAATCATCCTGATGCCATGAAGTATGGTTATTATACTGGACCATCACCAAAGGATAATGCAGATAGCTGGTATACGAAGACTAAATCCCATGAAGGATCCTGGTGGCTTGATTGGCAAAAATGGTTTATCTCAGTCGCTGGTGATGAGAAGGTTAGTGCTCGTATTGTGGGAAGTGGCGGTTTGGCCTCGTTAGAAGATGCTCCCGGTAGCTATGTTAGGGTTAAGTGTTAGCGATAAAAACTGAGTATTTACTTAAATTATCATATTTATTAAGGTAAAAGTGATTAGCTCTGGTTGCATTACGGTAATCCATCACCTAGAATTGCCGCTGTTTTTCATCCTTGCTCCACTGCGTGATAATTGACAGGGGGCGATAACCCATGAGGACTACAATGAGACATTATGAAATTGTATTTCTGGTCCACCCGGATCAGAGTGAGCAAGTGCCTGCGATGATTGAACGTTATAAAGCGATCATCGAATCTGAAAATGGCATTATCCATAGACTTGAAGATTGGGGCAGACGCCTCTTGGCATATCCTATAAATAAAGCGCATAAAGCACACTATGTGCTTATGAATATCGAGTGCAATCAGGAAACTTTAAATCAATTAAATAGTGGTTTCAGATTTAATGATGCCGTGATTCGAGACATGGTAATCCTTCGGGACAAACCAGAGACAGAGCCCTCATTTCTTGCAAAGAGTAAGGAAGAGCAGGAGGAGAGAGAAAAAATCAAAGCCATGCATGCAGCAGCAACAGTTGCTGCTGCAGCAGCTACAGCAACAGCAGCGGCAGCAGCAGCGACAGCGACAGATACAAACGAAAATGATCCGGTGAGCTCAGATGATGCCGTTCTGCCTGATGCAAATCAGGAACAAGATAATGTGCAAGAAAAATCTGCTGAAACTGAACAGACTTCCGAGGAAAAAATCGTAGATTCCGAGGCAACAACTATTGTAGATGTAAATTCAGAAGTTAAAGCATCCGAGGATGTTAAGTTAGTTGATGAATCTCAATCACAAGGAAATGACACAGTAGAAGAACCTGTTCAGGAATCACTTGAATCGGATGCTGAATCAGAACCCACTACAAATTAAATCCAGGATATCAAAAAATGGCTAGGTATTTTCGAAGAAAACGATTTTGTAAATTTACTGCAGAAGGCTTTGTAGAGATTGATTATAAAGATATAAATACTTTAAAAGCTTATGTTACTGAGACATGTAAGATAGTGCCTAGCAGAGTCTCCGGAACTAATGCAAGATATCAGAGACAATTGTCCACTGCTATAAAGCGTGCTCGCTATCTTGCGTTATTACCCTATTCAGATACTCACTAGTTTTTATTAAAATTTTTATTATTTCTTTGCCCGTAAACAATTGTAGGCGGGCATAACTCCTATTAGTTTGAATTAAATACCACAGGTTGCTTTTGCACAGCGAATTACAATGAAGTCATTGGGAAACTATATATTGTCTGGCAGATATAAATCTGTGGCAATGATCAGTCTTATCACTATCCTTTCACTATTGGTACTACCCCTTTTATATATTCTTAGTGGTGCACCATTAGGTTTAGTTACCTTAAGAAAAGGCGGAACTGCTAGTTTTCGTGTTCTAATCGGGACGGTTTTGCTTATTACACTATTCGGATATTTTACTAATATCGGTATTGGGATGGGTGTAGCAATTGCTACCAGTGTTTGGCTACCGGTATGGGCAACTTCTATCGTGTTGCGAATTACAGAATCACATGGGGCGGCAGTCCTTGTTGCTGGAGGCATCGGTATTTTGTGTGTGGTAATCCTGGCCTTTTTTAACGAGGAATTATCAACGTTGTGGCAAACATCGATCCATAGCCTGATTGAAAATAATTTTTCCACATCTGAAGTTGCTCAATTAGAAGAAGTTTTTGACAGCGTCCTACCCTTTATTAGCGGTATAGTTGCGGCAGGTCTTGTAATTAGTTTAATTGCTACAGTGTTGCTGGCACGTCGTTGGCAATCAACTTTGTTTAATCCCGGTGGGTTTAGACAAGAATTTCAGGATTTATTATTACCGCGTTGGTTAACATTTTTAACAATAGCCTGCTTTCTTCTTAGTTTTCTAAATCTGGAGGATCTATCAATGTTAGCAAGTAATTTTCTTGCTGTTATGTTGGTTATGCATGTGATTCAGGGTATTGCGAGTGTACATAGAATAGTATTCATTCGTACATTATCAAAAAATTGGTTAATCATTATGTATTGTTTCTTATTGTTTTTACCGCAAATGGCGTTATTTCTTGTTTGTATAGGTATGGCAGATGCTCTAAATCGTGGAAAAAAATCCATGCCTAGGGATGCAGATTAGGTGTAATATGATTACCTGAAACCGGAGGTGAGTTATGGAAGTAATTTTATTGGAAAAAGTTGGCAATTTGGGAAATCTGGGAGAGACAGTTCGCGTCAAATCCGGATATGGTCGTAATTATCTGATCCCAAATCGTAAGGCAGTCCCTGCTACAAAGCCAAATATTGAAAAATTTGAATCGCAACGAGCCGACCTTGAAAAAGCACAGGCTGATGTTGTTGGTAAGGCAACTGCCAGGGCTGAATCTTTTGTTGGATTAAGTATCACTTTAAAAAGGAAGGCAGGTCCTGAAGGAAAACTATACGGGTCTGTTGGCACTGCTGATATCTCACAAGCCGTTGCAGAAACTGGTAATGTTTTGGCAAAAAATGAAGTAAGGTTGCCAGATGGACCATTCAGACATATTGGTGAATTTGATGTTGAAGTTAATCTTCATGCCGATATTACTGTGTCTATCAAGTTAAGTATTGTGGCCGAGGAAGACTAAACCCTCTTTATGTAGTCTCCGTAATACAAGTAGATAAGTATCTGCAACAAATTACATGGGTTCATACTACATATTTAAATACCAGGGGTGGTTTGGGCTTTTGCTGGCAGTTTTCCTTTTAATTATTGTGTGTGCAAATATCTATGGCAGAATCGGTACAAAAAAATCTGGATACAGAAACGACTTCTCTAAAAATTCCGCCCCATTCCATCGAGGCTGAACAGGCTATACTTGGTGGATTACTGCTGGAATCAGATGCTTGGGAAAAAGTTGCAGAAAGATTAAGACCGGATGATTTCTATCGCCGCGATCATCGTCTTATTTTTAATGCAATTTCTGATCTGGATGCCAATGGTGATCCAATCGATCTGGTGACCGTTGCAGAATATCTCGAAAATAATCAAATCTTAGATGATGCCGGTGGACTGAGTTATCTATCAGCCCTGGCTGATAGTACTCCCGGTGCCAGTAACATTACCGCCTATGCGGATATCGTCCGTAAACGATCTATACTAAGACAGTTAATTTCCGCCACAACTGAAATCAGTGATTCTGTTTTTAACCCTATGGGAAGAACCAGTAACGAAATATTGGATTTAGCTGAGCAATCTATTTTTGAAATTGCAGAGCAGGAATCCCGAGGGCGAAAAAGCTATAGCGCGATAAAGGAATTGCTAGTTGTCACGTTGGATCGTATTGATGAGTTGTTCCACAACAAAAGTCATATCACGGGAATATCCACCGGCTTTAATGATTTTGATAAACAAACTGCAGGACTACAAAAGTCAGATTTAATAATAGTTGCAGGCAGGCCGTCCATGGGAAAAACGGCATTTGCAATAAATCTTGCGGAACATGCTGTAATTAAGGATGGTAGTTCTGTTGCGGTGTTTAGTATGGAAATGTCTGGAGAACAGCTCTCTATGAGAATGATGTCTTCACTAGGTCGTATAGATCAGCATAAGGTCAGGACTGGGAGTCTTGATGATGAGGATTGGCCTAGGCTCACTTCTGCGGTTGAAATTTTAAAAGATGCAAAGTTATACATCGATGATACTCCCGCGCTGACACCCGCTGAACTTCGTGCTCGTTGTCGTCGTATGGCGCGTGAACATGGCCTGGATATGGTTATAGTTGATTACCTTCAATTAATGCAGGTGCCGGGAACAAAAGAAAATAGAGCAACAGAGATTTCTGAAATATCACGGTCCTTAAAGGCTATGGCAAAGGAACTTAATATTCCAGTCATAGCT
>CAUZRI010000134.1:0-5222 GCA_963582285.1 Gammaproteobacteria bacterium
ATAGTGCCCTTAAGTTTTGGCCCCCCTATTATGATCAGTTTATCCATGTTTTACCTTCATTTGTTTCACCATATTTGGCTTTTCAATTTTGTCCACTTTAAGGAAAACATAGGTTGTAATTGTGGCTTTCTAAATTATATTTTTGGAAGTGTTACTCCCGTTTGGCCCATATATTTACCAGCTCTATCTGAGTATGCCACTTCGCAGGGCTCATTACCCTCTAAGAATAAAAACTGACATGCACCTTCATTTGCATATATTTTGGCGGGCAAGGGGGTTGTGTTTGAAAACTCAAGAGTTACATGCCCCTCCCACCCGGGTTCAAGTGGGGTGACGTTAACAATAATGCCACAACGAGCATAGGTGGATTTACCAAGGCAAATCACCAGAACATCTCTAGGGATGCGAAAATATTCTACTGTACGAGCTAAGGCAAATGAGTTTGGAGGTATCACACAAATAGGCCCTGGCCTGTCGACAAAGCTTTGGTTGGAAAAATCTTTAGGGTCGACGATAGCTGAATCTACATTAGTGAATATTTTAAATTCGTCAGAAACCCGAGCATCATATCCATATGAAGAAAGGCCATAAGAAATGGCGCCATCTTTTTTCTGGCCATCAATAAATGGCTCAATCATTTTTTCATTAAGTGCTTTTTCTCTAATCCACTTGTCAGACATGATGGACATATAAGTAACCCTTTCAACAGGAGTCTATACTTTAAAGCCTAGCGTTCACTTTCTTTTCGAACATTTCCTTGCTGTTTTCTGCGGCGCAGATTAGCCCGAAGAGCTTCAGCTAACCGTAATTGTTTTGCATCTGACTTTGGCTTGTTTATTTTGCCATCAGGTACCTTATCCAGCGTCTTTTTTTTCATAGTTTCACATTGGTCTAAAGCATCTTTTTTTTCAAGTAACATTACGTCATTCTTTGAAGAAATATTAGATTATTAATTACATAAATTATTCTTGCACTCTTAGCGAGGTTATGTCATTCAATGCCACCCTTTGAAAGGGCCGCTATAGCTCAGTGGTAGAGCGCGTCATTGGTAATGACGAGGCCGGTAGTTCGATCCTACCTAGCGGCACCACCATTTTTAACAAGTAAGAGACAAAACAGAACAAAAATAAATCCTGATATCTATCGCAAATAAAAGAAAAGACGTAAGAAGGAAATTATTTACTCATTCTGATTAGTAAGTTAAGTTTGAAAAAAAAGTCACCAATTTCTCTTAGAACATTGGTTTTAAACCCTTAATATTCTTCAATCTACGATCAAAAAAATCTGATGATGTTTTGAATGTTGCGAGCCAATTGCGGTGCAATAAAAAGCCGTGCACCTCGTCTGGGAACACAAGTGTTTCTGTCTGTACGTCCCTTTTTCGAAGTTCCTCTATAAGCGTTACCGTTTCCTTAAACTGGACATTTCGGTCATCGTCACCGTGGACCATTAACACCGGTGACCTCCATCCATCAAGCCAGGCCTTTGGGGACGACTCAAAAGCAAGCTGTGCCTCATTAGGATAATCCTTAGGGTCATAACCTGGTTTGAAATTCTGAATACCATCATTCCAGTCGTGTACACCGTGTATATCCACACCTGCCGCAAATAAGTCAGATGCCCGCGCAAGACCAAGAGCAGTAAGGTATCCACCATATGAACCTCCCCAAAGGCCAATTCGGCTTGGGTCTACATCGGGTCTATTTTGTAGGTACAAACCAGCCCCCATAACATCATTAAATTCACTAGCGCCTGTGGCACCGTAGTTAATCGCTTCCCTAAATTCCATTCCGTAGCCTGTACCACTCCGGTAATTTACTGAGAGAACGATATAGCCTTGGTTAGCCATAAACTGGTTCATTGCATAAGCACCATTATAATAACCCAAGTAATGCCACCCGAGCAGCATTTGACGGCGGGACCCACCATGAAAAAAGAGTATCGCTGGATAGTGTTCATTAGGTTCCATGTCCGTTGGTAAAAAGAGCTGTCCGTGAATGCGCATACCGTCTGACCCGCTGAAAATAACTTGTTCAGGAATAGTAAGTAGTTTTTCTGGGAAATCTTTAGGTATACTATTAGCTGCCAACGCCCGTGGTGAGCCCGACCCTATTATTATGGCAGCGTGAGCCGCCTTTTTGGGGCCTGAAGCAAAAAATGCGATTGACTTGCCATCACTAGTCATTATGGGCATTGTTTCAATATTGTTACCCGAGGTAAGTGCTTTGGGACGAGTGCCATCAACAGGCACGCTCCAAATGTGGCGCCTGTCTATATCGTTCTGATTAGAGCTAAAAATTACAGTACTGCGATCAGGGCTTAATATAACGTTATCTACTTCGAAATTGCCAGGTGTTAGTAGGCGTGGTCTTCCACCGGATGAGCTAATGGTATAGAGGTGCGACCAACCATCTTTCTCCCAAGGAAATACAATTAAGTTGTCCGCCCCCCACATGATTTGATTGCTGGCAACCACATTATGAAAAACGCTCCCATGCCCTTTATCTGCCTGCCAGAGGGTTTGGGTTTCCCCTGATACCGTATCTGCAATCAATATCGACCAAGGATAACCTTCACGACGTGGTCTAAACATAGTGAGATCCGTGGTTGAGGGTTCTCGTGTAAAGGCAATCTGCCGGCCGTCTGGTGACCAAACGGGGTTTTTATCAAGGTCAACACCAGGCCTTAGAAAGTTTACTGTTTTCTCTTTTAAGTCATAGACGCCAACAAAACTGTGATCTCCTCTGTTACTGACAAATGCTAGCCTGTTGCCGGACGGTGACCAACGCAGTGATCCATTATTGCCCCGTGCCTTTATAAGAAGCTTTGGGTTTGGTGTGCCTGATAAAGAGGTCGCATAAACCTGGCCTTTATTAACAAAGGCGACTGTGTCACCACGAGGCGAAATAAGGGGTGCTGTTCCCTCAGCGATCCTTTCCGGTTTTCCAAAATCCAAAGATATACTCCAAATGGCCCGTATTGCACCTGCAGGATCGTTAGTTGGGTTTGGATATGTTCCCTGACGGTTTGGTGCGCCGCCGCGAACATATAAAATGAACTTAGCATCCGGTGACCAATTAATATTTGTGATTTCTTGACCATCGTCTTCAGTATAGCTTGTCAGCTGACGTCCCTTATAGTCTGGTAATTCAGCGACCCAGATGTTGCGCAAACCTTGGCTGTTCTGTACCCAAGCAATTTTACCACCCGAAGGTGCTGCAGTAATATTGGAAGGTAATGGCGCACTCATGACCTGTTCTAGCGAGAAGTCATCTTCAAGGGCGAATGTTGAGAGTGACCAGAAAATAATGACAAACAAGGTTAAAATAATACGTAACATAACGAAGTCCTGCTTTTCCTTATAAAGAGATTTAGTTCATTGGAATGATGGGGAGGATGATGTGGGAAGGGTGTTCCTCATCGTGATAGATCGTGTTATCTGCTGTGATGCTGCGTCGATGCTTACCGAGTGGTTCGCCTGTATTTGGATTAACGTCGAAACGAGGAAAATTACTGCTCGATATGTCGATGCGAATTCGATGGCCCTTCTTGAAGCGGTTAGCACTTGGGAACGGAGTAACGATGATTTCGTAAATTTCCCCAGGCGCCATTAATTCCTGCCGATCTGGTCGGTCGCGATACCTTGCACGCACAATACCGTCGGTAAGATTCATCTCATAGCCTGTCGGAAATTCGGCGGTAGGCGGGTAGACGTCAACCAACTTCGCGGTAAAGTCCGTGTCAGTTGCCGAAGATGACACAAACAGTCTCACCTCGATTGGGCCGACGACTTCGACATCTTCAGCAAGTGGTTCTGTTTGGAAAACCAATACGTCATCACGAGACTTCAGTGGTAAATAGGGTTTTTTTGCAGCAAACACATCGTCTGCTTCCCTCTGATCATATGCGCCGGGTTCAAATACGCCAGTGGTGCTGGAGAATGAACCGCCAATCGTTGGTACCGGATCGCTGGGGTCGAAAGTATAGGTCGTGGGCGTCACATCGTTGGCTGGCCGTGATGTGGTGAGTGCTCCATCCGCGTGAAAGTAATAGGGTGTCATCTCTGTACCCGGTAAGGGCCAGTCGGCTCCCTCTTTCCAGTACCCGCCATGAAAAAGTCTGCCGTTCTGATCTTTATGACCGTCGCCAGTGCCCATTACGAATAGGCGTACGTTCGCGTTGGAAGACCCGTCTCTATTTTCTTTCAGATGACGGTCGAACCAGCGAAGATGATACTCATGGTGGAAATCGTCGATGGCTGCTACGGATCCGAATTCAACGTTACCTGAATAACTTCGGGTGTTTCCGCTGTGAGTCCATGGTCCCATGACAAGTTGTACAGGCGAATCAAGTCTTTTTGACAGCTCCAGGTAATTATGAATCGTTCCTCCACCATAAGAGTCGTACCAGCCTGACAGCAAGAGCATGGGGATATCCGCGGTTTTGTCATAATGCTCAACCCAATTCAGGTCCGGGTGTTTCCAGTAATCGTCGTAGTCACTGTGGGTCATCATTTCAAGAATATAGTCCTCAAAGTTTGGTGCAATTGAAAGTGGGTTTAGGCCTTTTCTAATTGGGTTCACATTAAGCCAATCATGGATTGAATCGATATTAAGCATTTCCTTCACAGCCGGATCATTCGATTCAACTCCTAGTTGGTTGAATGCCCAGGTCATCTGCTGGTTTTCGAATGCTCCGTGATTTCGAACTTTATGGTCCCAACCGTTCGACATACCGCCCATATTGAGGACGATAGTTCGCAAATGAGGTGGTTTTAGTTTGGCGGCATTAGCTTGGGAATGGGCACCGTATGATGTGCCCCACATGCCGACCTGACCATCGCCATAGGGCAGGGTTGCAAGGTACTCGATGGCGTCGTAACCATCTTTTCCTTCGCCGATATATTTTGTAAAAACACCTTCCGATGCGTATAGACCCCGATGGTCCTGCAATGCAACGACATAACCGTGGCTAGCAAAAAATCTTGCGGATTCGACTAGGCTCGTTCTGGTTTTATTGTATGGAGTTCGCTGCAACAGAATTGGAAATTTTTCGGCAATCAGTTCGCCGTTTTTTGCCGGTCTAAAAATGTCAGTCGCAATCCGTATGCCATCCCGCATCGGTACCATCAAGTTACTTTCGACCTGGATGACATCGTAGGGTGTCTGGGCGAGAATAGGTGCAGCGAATGCTAGCAGAAAAAGTGCGGGAAAGTACTTAAA
>CAUZRI010000135.1:0-5185 GCA_963582285.1 Gammaproteobacteria bacterium
TGTTCCGTTACTAATGGTAATGGTGTCACCCTTTATGTTGGGCTGGGCAAAACCGGTCCCCGTGGATTGGCGTAACCTAAGGCGACCTCGTCAGGACATGGCCTGGGTAGCGTTAGCGGGACCTGCCGCGAATTTAATTATGCTTTTTTTGTGGGCGATATTAGCAAAAATAATAATCGTATCGGGTTTGGGAAATTATCATTATTCGTTACCTTTTATTACCATGGCCATGGTCGGTATCACTATCAATATCGTATTGATGGTACTGAATATGATTCCTATTCCTCCACTGGACGGCAGTAGGGTCTTGAGTGCTCTACTACCACCAAGGACGGCAATGTATTTTAATCGACTAGAGCCCTATGGCTTGATTATAGTCCTGGTATTACTTTTTACCGGTGTGCTAGGAAAGTTTTTTTTCCCTATCGTTGATTATTTCTCCGCTGCAGTTAAATCATTAATTTTTTGATTAAATTATAACATTCAAAATTTAAGCATTAGGCAACTTGATGTAGATGTACATCGCGTTGAGGATAAGGGATCGAAATGCCTTCCTTATCAAAAGTTAGTTTAACCTTCTCAGTTAGGTCCCAGTTCACTCCCCAATAATCTGCTGATTTGGTCCAGGGACGGACAATAATATTCACACTGTTGTCAGCTAATTCTCCAACCGCAATGACTGTTGCAGGGTCCTTGAGGATTCGGTCATCCTCATCCACTAACCTTTGCAGTATGCCTTTGGCTTTTATCAGATCATCGCCATAACCAATACCGAATACGAGGTCTACACGACGAGTGTCTTTAGCAGAAAAGTTGGTGATGGTTCCGCCAGTAATTGCGGAATTAGGTATGATTATGGCCTTGTTATCACCTGTCTTCATAGTTGTTGAAAATATTTGAATCCCTTCAACTACGCCACTGACGCCCCCCGCTTCAACAAAATCGCCAACCTTAAAAGGTCTTAATGCAATGATAATGACACCCGAGGCAAAATTAGATAGCGAACCTTGCAAGGCTAGCCCAACAGCCAGTCCGGCGGCACCCAATACGGCGACCAGGGAAGTAGTTTGAATTCCCAGTTGACCCAGTGATGCGATAACCACAAAGACGACTATTAGTATATGCGCAATACTGGCAGAAAAACTGGCAAGTAGGGGGTCTATCCCACGTTTACCTATGACACTAAGGGCAATATTTTTGATGCGTTTGGCTAGCCATAATCCCACCAGAAGTATGGCCAGTGCTATCGCACCGTTAATCACGATTTGTATAATTGATTCAGACATGATGCCTCCAATTTAATTCCATAATCTTAATTATTATTGGAACCTATCATTAAGTCAAAAATTCTTACTGTTCAAGGATGTACAGCCAAATTCAAATATTACAAGTATTTTGTAATGGGAGGAAATAAATATTCCTTCGACCTGTTGGATATAGGACATTACTTTTTAGATTATCAAAAATTGATGAATCATTGGCACAAACATTTTCCTTCTGAAATATTAGATGCAGAGTATGAACAATTGATTTTTAATCAGGAAAAAATTAGCAGGCAAATAATCGATTATATTGAAGTAGAGTGGGATGATAAGTGTCTTGAATTTCACAAAAATAAACGAGCTGTACGGACATCAAGCAATCTTCAAGTCCGAAAACCCATATATGACAATTCTATAAATAAATGGAAAAATTATAAGAAGCATCTTGAACCACTGATCACTATACTCAATAATTCGAATTAACATTTATATGTATATATTTGACAAGCAATGCTTAATTCTAAAGTCATAATATATTGTCTGTGCAATATTTTATATTCGAATATATCCAGATAAGAATAAATAATTATGTAGTACACGAAACTCAAAAGATTGCGAAAGTAAAATCGGAACGGGTGATGACTGTTGAGCTGATGCTATCAGCTTGAGAACTGAAAAGGGATGTTTATATTTTTACCGGGGCCCAACGGTCCAGGTTGGAGGGGGATCCTGGACCGTGAGCACACTCGGAGGGCCGTCGTTTTTACATAGACCCTTTGGGATAGACTATCTTACTGAAGCTTCTTATCTGTCATGAAACAGTTGTAAGTAAAATTACCAATGCCGATAGCAATAGCGTGAAAAATATTCCGGCACAGGTGCCAGCAATAACACAGTTGACCAGGATCGTTGCAAACGAAAAATTTGGTTTAAGGTTTACAGTAGAGCCTGGTCGTTTAATCATTAGAGCTGCGTGTCCAGTGTCAAGGTGATATTAACTCGACGATCGAATAAGATGCCGTCAATATCTGTTTCAACTGCCTTTGCTTGAGACTCCCCGTAAGAATGTGTGAGGATACGATTCTCTTCGATACCCGATTTAAGCAAAGCGGTTTCAACTGCTCGAGTGCGCATTAACCCAAGCTGACGATTAAAATGTGTTGTACCGCGTCTGTCTGCATAGCCTTCTATTAATAATTTTATTTCCGGGAATTGTGTCAGGAACTCAGCCAGCTTTTGGATCCTTGGTTGGGTCTCGGAATCTATGTCTGCACTTTCGGTTCGGAAATAGACAGCGAGTGAGACGCCATTACTTAACGCTTCCAGGGAGGTGGTATGGTTTCTTGCAGCAACTTTTTGCAGCTCGTTACCGTATTGGTTTTGTAATTCCGAAAATCGGTTTTCCGATATTGCCAGATGAGTTTCTTGTTCTATCAAGTCGGTATTTAAACTAGATATCTTTTCATCTTTCAATTTGTCATTGCCTCCCATCCATATGCCACTGGCCATTCCTATAATCGCCCCCGGTGGTCCAGCTATAAGACCGCCGATTATTGCGCCTATTCCTATACCTAGTTCTTCTTTATGCTTAAATGTTTCTGACTCATGCGAAACGGGATCAGCATGTGCTACGATATTGAATAAGCACAAGGCTATAAATCCAGTAATTATAAGTTTACTCATCTTGGTTCTCCTTTATGGTTTGACTACTGTCACTAGTAATTAAATACCCTGATAGAGGAGATAATCTGACTTGAAAAGGAATTCTACCGATGAATTCTGGCGAAATTATGGAAATTTCCTCACAAACGCTTACAGTTAGACCCGTTTGCTATAAAGTTCTTGTAGCAAGAGTTTAATAACTTCAGGAGCAATATGAGCCGGCGAATTGCATTAGTAGAAGACGAACCCTCAATTAGAAAGAATTATGCCGAGGCATTAACAAAACAAGGCTATTTGGTAAGCAGTCATGACGGTAAAAGTTCAGCGTTACAGGCATTTCAGCAGCGTTTACCAGATTTGGCGATAATTGATATTAGTCTTGGTGAAGATCTTGAAGGAGGGTTTGATCTGTGTCGGATCCTTCGAGGTAAGTCCAGCACCATACCGATAATTTTTTTAACTGCAAAAGATTCTGATTTTGACGTAATTTCTGGTCTGCGACTAGGAGCAGATGATTATCTAACCAAGGATGTGTCCATTCACCAGATATTAGCCAGGGTGGCGGCGTTATTCAGAAGAATTGAGGCGTTGGAAAAAGAACTGGCAGAAGCGGATCTTAGATTAGTAGGTGAATTGTCTATTGATTCCACATGTATGAATGTCGAATGGAAGGGTGAGAAGGTTGCACTGACAGTAACAGAGTTCTGGATATTAAATTCACTGGTACGAATACCTGGACATGTAAAAAATCGTGACCAGCTAATGCAGGATGCAAATATATTCGTTGATGACGGCACAGTAACATCCCATGTAAAACGGCTACGGCGAAAGTTTGAGGCGCTAGATGATAAATTTAATAGTATTGATACAGTGTACGGTATGGGATACCGATGGAAAAAATAGCTACAGATAACTGGCGATTGGCAACATGAGTATCAGGACAAAGTTATTATTGCTATCAATTGCCGTATTAAGTATTCCTTATGTTGGCTATCAATATTTGCATGAGATGGAGCAGTACTTAAGAGATTCCCTGGAATCATCTTTAACCGATACCGCGATAGCCGTTGCCGGTCCATTGCATAATCAAGAATCCTATTTTCCGATTTCCTATGATTCTCTTGGTTCCTCAGTATTTGTCCATAAACTTCCCCATGATATACAACTTGATGGTTATACTGATGATTGGTTGTCGTATATTAGTTGGTCAGATACCTATGCATCAAATCAGGAAAACAGCAAAGACCCTACCTCTTTTAAATTCATAATTAGTCGGTATCAGCAATATTATTATGCCTTGTTACAGGTAAATGATCCGCAACGTGTGTATAGAAGCCCTGACATTCCTTCAGCTATTAATAACGATCATGTCAGTCTTGCCTTTAGTACACCAACTAACGAAATATCACAGTATTATTTTTCTCCTGCAGACTCCGGCGAGTTCACGCCGTTTGAAATAGTTAATCAATTTGATGAATTTGGTTTTAGTAAATCTGAATTTAACTATAAGACAAATGTCAGCGCAGTTTGGCGAGAAACTGATCAAGGATACAATCTTGAGATGGCAATACCCGTTAATGTAGTTGGCGATAGGTTGGGAATCAGTGTAAATGATGTTGATGACTCAAATTCGAGAGCAATCGTTACTACGGTCAGTACTACTGGAGATAAAACTATTTTCCTGCCCGGTAGACTCCTGCAATCATCACCTGAGATTGAACGCACTATAAAAAGTTATGCCCGAGTGGATGGTAGGCGAATCTGGGTGCTGGATAATAGCGGTCAGGTACTTGCGAGCATGGGTAATCTTGCAAAGGATTTGTCTGCTCAAAATATAAATTTATTATACAGCCTTATTCTTCCGCCAGTTCACCAAAGATTCAGTGATGATTTATCCGGCGCATCACGATTACAGGGGGAAGAAATTAATGAGGCACTGTCAGGAAAAACAGGAAACCGATGGAGAACATCACCGGATGGCAGGGCAATAATTGTCTCGGCCGCTGCACCGGTTATGATAAATTCCATGACTCGAGGCGTTGTTGTGATTGAAGAAACAACCTCACATATACAGATTCAACAGCGTCAGGCAATGGCATCATTTTTTAATAAATCACTGTTTGTATTCCTGTTTGTAACAATTTTGTTATTGATATTTGCAACAAGATTATCTATCCGCATACGCCAACTTGAAAAAGATGCCGCTGCCGCAATAGATGTACATGGCAGGGTTGTTGGTGAATTCCGAACAAGCAAATCAT
>CAUZRI010000136.1:0-5183 GCA_963582285.1 Gammaproteobacteria bacterium
ATTTTGGGAATATTAATTAAAATTTTCATTAATCCAATCCCCTGAATAATTTGCTTGCGGATGATTTTACACCGGGGATCAGGTCACCAGATATTTATGAAATTTTTGCCAGTGGAATGTTACTTATTGTTATTCTTTACCCTCAAATTATTCTGGCAAGGCAAAGACGTAGATGGCATTGTGGCCGCGCACTAGATCTAATTCCGGCACCAATGCTGCCTTGCTAGCGGTACCGCCGGTACCCTCACCAGTGAGTATTGCAATGTATTGTCTGCCGTCAACTGCATAGGTGATGGTACTATTCTGGACGATGCCACCAACGATTGTTTCCCACAATATATCTCCGTTATCTGCATCCAATGCCCTGAAACGCCGGTCCATGTCGCCCCAGAATACCAACTCACCGGCCGTTAACAATACCGCGCCATTGCTGGGGGCCCGTTGAGTATGAATTCGATCTATCTGTCCGGTTTCCATATCTACTTTTGCAATACCCACCCAGTCATCTGCATCAGGACTGGTACGGATTAATGGTTGCATGAAATGACCATTTCCAGTCATCAAGGCACCGGTCCGTTTGTCACAGGCGTCATGGTAGGGGATGTAGAGGGCATTGCGGCCGGGATGGTAGGCCATAGGCCAGTAACTTTTGGTATTGGAGAAACAGATCTTTTCAACTACCTGTTTGTCTTCGGTGAGGATCATATCGCGGCTGATAGAGGTTATACCTGTCTCTACATCGATATCTGCTAAATAAAATTCCGGCACATCAAACGGAAAAGGCGTGGCCCAGATAAATTCACCACTGAGTGCATCCAGGACCCAAAGACCACCTGTCTCAGCGACTCCAACGAGCATTTCCCGCACTTGTCCTTTGGGGATATTTGGATTAATCCATTTTACTGAATCAGGATCGGGATTGATTGCAGATGTAAATCGGATTTGTTCATGGGCGGGGTCATAGTCCCAATCATCACCGGGCAAATACTGGTAGTACCAGGCCAGCTCACCGCTATCGAGATCGAGAGCCAGGGTGGTATTACAATACAATTCGACGGGAGAGACTAAGGGAATGGCAAAGGGATCACCGTTGTATCGTTTAATGCGTGTATGGGGACTCGAGTTGCCCACCATCCAGTAAATCAGATTTTGTTCAGGGTTGTAACCAGCCGGCAGTCCCCAGGGCGAGCAAGTGCGTGAACCTGCGGGCATGTCACCCCAGGTATCTCCGCCCGGTTCGTCAGGGCCAGCGGGCACAGTGAATCGCCAAACCTCATTCCCTGTCATCGCATCGTGGGCAGCGATGAAACACTCTGTCCTCATGTCATCGCCATACTCACAGTTACGACCAGTGATGACCTTGCCTCCAACAACCATGGGTCCTGTGGTGTTTTTCGTGCCTTTGGTGTAGTCGTGTTCCTTCACTTCCCAATGAAGTTCGCCGTTGTCTGCGCCCAGTGCAACAATATATCCATCAGGTGTACTGTAGTAGAGCTTGTCCTGGTAGAGACTCATCACGCGGTTTCGGGTGATACTGGCATATTCACTTATGTCATCAGCTATTTCCCGACGATATTCCCAAACCAGTTTTCCATTAGTGGCATCCAGAGCATGGACAATAATGACGTCATCCTCATAGGCAGGATGAATGACATACATTACACCTTTATACACAAGTGGGATGATTTCTTGTGTCCCTGGGAACATTCCCCGCGACCATTCCATCTTCAGATTATTTACATTGCTACGATTGACCTGGTCGAGAGGACTGAAACGGTGATTGTCATAGGTCCGGCTGAACAACAACCAATCTGCCGGATCAGGATTTAACAACATTTCGTTTGTTATTAAGCTGTCATCAAAAGGTTGAGCCTGGCTGACACCAGTCACTAACAGAGAAGCTAGCGTTATTATTAGACTTGAGATAGTGAGTTTTATCATAAACCTACTCCATTCATCTATATCTGACTGATCTGGTCTCTAAACTAAATACGTATAATAAGTGTTACTGACCATTTTGGATCCGAAAAATAATTGTTATTGTTAAAGTTAACACTACGGTTGTCCGCTATGGATATGACATAAATATCTAAGCAAGATAATTCCGATTAATATCACTAATGCTTAATGTGCCAGCTTGTTTCATAACGATTTCAAGTTCGCGTTTAAGGATATCCAATACCGTTTCAACACCTTCTTGTCCAAAGGTTCCGAGTCCCCAAAGATAGGGTCGGCCTATGGCGATGGCGTCTGCACCCAATGCCAGTGCCTTGAAGATGTCCGTACCACGGCGAATACCGCTATCCATGATCACCGGGATGCGTCCATCTATGGCTACTACAACTTCTGGTAGAGATTCAATGGTGCTACGCCCACTGTCTTCCGCGCGACCACCGTGATTGGAGACAATGACGCCGTCGATACCGTGTTCGATGGCAAGCAGTGCATCTTCTTTTGTAACGATACCTTTTAGAATAAGTTTCATTGAAGTGATATCGCGGATGCGATCCACAAAATCCCAATTTAAAAAGGTTCTATCTGAAAAGGTTCGTTTCAGTCCTTCGTACATGGGTTTTGGAGGGATGACGCCAGCATTGGTGCCGTGACACGACTGGCACTCAGGATTACTTGCACGATGGTGACGCGTGTCTGCCTCGCGATT
The DNA here is from genome assembly GCA_963582285.1 of Gammaproteobacteria bacterium. Lineage (GTDB taxonomy): Bacteria > Pseudomonadota > Gammaproteobacteria > Eutrophobiales > Eutrophobiaceae > Eutrophobius. Next base: position 2,663 of record CAUZRI010000136.1, read on the forward strand.
GCTTATAGGTAAATCCACGGTGATGGCCAGTACTGGACAACCTGCGTCCTCAACCCGTTTTACGATACCTCTGGTAGTCTCCCAGTTTTCATCTACATATAATTGATACCAAACCGGACGACCTCGTGCCGCGTTCACCGATTCAACGCCTAGTGAAGTGACAGTAGAGAGTATCATTTCCGCATCGTGGCTTTGTGCAGCGCGCGCTACCGGTATTTCCCCTTCTGGGTGAAAAGCTTTTTGATGTCCACATGGCGCAATTATGATCGGAGTAGGGTAGCGAACGCCGAAGAGTTCGACAGAGGTATCGATTATGCGTGTATTAATAAGACGCCGCATACGTAAATTATATTTTTTGAATCCGTCGCGGTTGGCTTGCAGGGTTCCCCCATTATCCGTCCCCATAGACATATAGGTATAATGGCCAGGACGATATTTTTGTTTTGCCGCTTCATGAAAATCAAACACATTTATAGCATCTTGCACCCGGGTAATAAGTTGTGGCGCATAGGGATAAAGTATATCAAAGGCGGGCTGGCCCATAACACGGCTAGCCGCACAGAGCGCTGGACTGGCGGCTAAATACCTTAGGAGTGCCCGGCGTGTAGAAAGCTTAAATTCGTCATTCATTTAATTTTCCTATTTTTTTGTATTATAGAAATTCTCTACCGTTACGGACAGGGAAATTCTTCCTTTAACGCATTTACAATAATATTAGACGCAGAAAGGTGAATTCTCTCTGGGTTACCCACTAGGTATCGATGCACTGGATTGACCATTTGACCCACTGTGACATCATCAGGCGCACAAAAGGAAGGCGATGAATTCAAGGCAGTAATCATGTCATGGGTATCACTGACCCCCATAACATAACCTGCACAGATGGTCGCTGCTTCAACTTCGGCTTGTGATACCTTTTGTTTTCTTGCATTGACGTATGCACCGCAGTCTCTCAGTAAGGCAAAACCGCTGTAAAAGCTATGAACATTTTCTGTCTGTCCAAACCCTTCATAACTTACCAATAGAAAAGCCAGAACCAATGTATGTTTTTTCATGCGGTCTCCATTAATCTCAATTGTCTCACTCTAATCAATATATCTTATTTCATCAATTTTATGACAATATTAGGTGAATAATATCTTGCGCTGGATTCTTCTCCTGCAATTCAAGCACTTCCGCCATCCAATGCGGTCTCGCCAGTATGCCGCGGGATGCTATTCCATTGGATACTGGCGTGCGCCAGTATGACGCCAGGAGGTTTGCTAATGAGGCACTAACCACTTATCATTTTGTAAATTAATATTGGTAATAAATTTAAACAATTCAGGAGGATGTATGGTTAACCCTTTTACAGATCAAGAAAAATTTATGAATGCATGTGATCAAACGACGGGTGGTGCAATAGATGAGGAACAATATGCGTTGTATCGAAATTTGATAGCTGAAGAAGTTGGAGAACTACATGAAGCCGTTGCTGTAAATGACAGGGTTGAACAACTTGATGCATTAATAGATATTCTGGTTGTGACCATAGGTGCCCTGCATTCTATGGGGGCGGATGCTGAAGGCGCCTGGAAAGAAGTGCTGCAAACAAATCTTGCTAAAATTGATCCTGCTACTGGCAAGGTTATTAAAAGAGAAGATGGTAAAGTTTTAAAGCCGGAAGGTTGGACGGCACCTAAGCTTGTTGGTTATTTAACAAAAAATTAAAGCGTTAATAGACAATGGATAGTAGTTTACTGTTGTAACCCTGTGGCACTTAAAGCAACTATATTCAAAGCAAATCTGAATATCGCTGATATTGATCGGCATTATTATCACGATCATGACCTCACTATCGCCAGGCATCCTTCTGAAACCGATGAGCGGATGATGGTGCGTATGTTGGCCTTTGCGTTGAATGCTCATGAGGATCTGGCGTTTGGTAGAGGGTTGAGTACTGAAGATGAACCTGATCTCTGGCAAATGGATCTTACTGGAAATATCAAGTTGTGGATTGAACTCGGACTTCCCGACGAAAGACGTCTGCGTAAGGCAAGTGGACGCGCCCAACAAGTTGTAGTCTATAACTATGGTGGTCGCGGAGCCAAATTATGGTGGGAACAAAACCGAGACAAGCTTACGCGGGTGAATAATCTAAAGATATTTAGTCTGTCGGCAGAGACAAGTTTGGCGCTGGCTAAGTTGGCTAATCGTAATATGGCATTACAATGTACGATTCAGGAAGAGACAGTTTGGTTGGGAAATGAAGAGGAGAGGATAGAGGTGGAGATAGAAACGTTGATGGGAAAAGATTAAGGAAAAATTGTTTATTGGAGACTGGCCTTCGCCAGTATGACGCGGGGAAGGGATACTACTGGAGACTGGTATTCACTGGATATGCTCCAGCATTTCAAGTACTTCTGCTACCATTGTTGTCGCGCCAGTATTAGGTAGGGGTTCCGCTAATATATCGAAGAGTAAGATGCCTACTTAAGTTGCGCGTGTGGAAACTCGAAACTACGTTCATAGGATAGGTCAG
>CAUZRI010000137.1:0-5179 GCA_963582285.1 Gammaproteobacteria bacterium
GCAAAAAACTATTCCTGGTCCGCATTAATCCAGGGAATTATTGAGAGCGCCCCATTTCAGTATCGTAAGGCTCGATAATTTGAGACTGTTTGCTAGATACACATTGAATTTTAAAGATAAATGTTCAAGAATTAATATATACGTAATCGGAGGTTAGATAGCCATGATGATATTCAAAAAAGCCATTCCCCGTCGTACTTTTTTACGTGGTGCAGGTGCAAGCATCGCTTTACCATTTCTCGATGCCATGATCCCCGCTTTTGCAGCACCATCAACTTGGAAACAGCCATTACGATTGGGATATGTTTATCTACCCATCGGTCGAATTATGGATAATTGGACACCGAAAACCGAGGGCGCTAATTATGAAATGACGCCCACTCTGGCGCCTTTGGCACCCTATCGAGATCAAATGCTTGTAATGAGTGGATTAGATATCAAGGCCGCTGACCTGAGGCCAGGTGAAAAGGGTGGTACCCATGCCAGGCCATGTGCTGCATACCTTACTGGTGTCCATCCATATGATAATTCAGTGGGAATTTCAGCAGATCAGATAATCGCAAAAAAAGTCGGGCAGCACACTCAACTTGCTTCACTACAACTGGGTCTGGACCCTGCGGAATGGGCAGGTGGCAGTGAGGTAGACTACGATGGTTTTTACCGCAGTACCTTGAGCTGGTCTAGTGCTACAACCCCATTACCAACTCAGGACAATCCTCGTAAGGTATTCGAAAGATTATTTGGTGATACCGATACCGTTGATGCAGTGGCAATGCGCCAGCGTATAGAAGAACAAAGCAGTGTACTGGATTCAGTTAATTCCAGGGCAAAACGCCTGATGAAAAATGTTAATTCCGGTGACCGTTACAAGATCGAAGAATATCTTGATGCAGTACGCGATATAGAACGCGGTATTCAGGTGGCAGAATCCAGGTCAGAAACCGATAACAGCATGACCGAGAATCTCAGTCGTCCTGCAGGGATACCAGATCTTTATGCTGATCATGCAAAACTTATATTTGATTTGATGTTTCTTGCCTACCAAACAGACATGACCAGGATAGTTGCTTTCATGATGGGTCATGAAGGCACCAACCGAAATTATCTGGAACTGGGTGCACAGGATGGAAATCATTCCATGTCACACCATAAAGGTAATAAGCAAGCAATAGAAACACTGAAGAGAATAAATATGCATCAATCAGAATTACTAGCTTACTTTCTTGACAAGATGAAGACTGTCACAGATGGTGAAACGTCATTGTTGGATAACTCGATGATTATCGTTGGCAGTGCATTGAGTGATGGTAATCTGCACCTGCATAATGATGTGCCGACATTGGTACTAGGTTCTGCACAAGGTAAGGTAAAAGGTGGTCGGCATGTTCGCTATAATAGTGAGCCATTATCTAATTTGCATATGGCCACCATGGACATGTTTGACGCGCCTTCTCAGGATTTTGTTACCAATGACACCAGTGATGCTACGGGCATCCTCCCTGGTCTGGTTTGATAAACAGCGATTCAATATCGGACTAAACATGATTTGCTCACTCAACGAAGTCGTCAGGATTTTTCTGGCGATTATGGTTTTGGCAGTAGCTTCTTTTACTGTCAACGCACAATCACTCCTGGATGCTGCTCGTAAGGGAGATACCGATCAAATCAGGTCATTCGTGAGTGATAAGGCAGACATTAATTCCACTCAAGCTGATGGTACCAGTGTCCTGGCATGGGTTGTTTACAATGATGATGTTGGATCTGTTGATCTTTTGCTGGGTGTTGGGGCAGATGTAAACAGTGCTAACGATCTTGGCGTGACACCATTATCTCTTGCTTGTGAAAACGGTAATGCAACAATCGTTAGTAAATTACTGCAAGCCGATGCGGACCCAAATATTGCAAAAGTTACCGGTGTTACCCCATTGATGTTGTGTGCCAATATAGGTGCTACAGCAGCGGTAAGGGATTTAATTAAAAAAGGCGCTGATGTTAATGCCAGTGAGAACAATGAAAATCAAACTGCCTTAATGTGGGCGGCAGCTGAAAAATATCCCCAGGTAGTTAAACTGATCGTGGATGCAGGTGGTAATGTAAATACTTCGTCTCGAATAATTCCAGAACCAAAACCTTACATCATTGATGACGAAAACCTGGTCTTTGGCAGAAATTATCCAGTTACCATCCGCTTTCCGGAATTTACAGGGGGCTTCACAGCGTTATATTTTGCTGCCCAGCAAAATGACGTGGAATCAGCACGAATCCTGTTAGATGCGGGTGCTGATATTGATGCAGCAAATAAGGAATACGGCACACCACTTATTATTGCACTGACCAGTGGTCATGAAGATATGGCCAGATACCTGCTCGACAACGGTGCTAATCCCAATGTTAAAGATGGTTGGGGAATTACCCCGTTGCACTACGCCCTGCATAAGGGGGTGTTGGTAATTAATACCTTTAAACCATCCACAACTGATCGCTTTGGCTGGGAAAGAAGTAATATGCCGAATATGGTTAGGGCATTACTGGATAAAGGTGCGGACCCCGAGGCAAAGATTGAATATTCACTGCCTTATCATAACGACGCGTTTTTCTCGCGATCCATGGAAGACCCTCCGCAGATTGATCCCGTGGGTGCAACACCTTTATTACTTGCTGCTGTATCCGGTGATGTGGAATCCATGAAGATCCTTATCAATCATGGGGCTAACAAGAATGCCAAAACTATAGGCGGTGGCAGACTATTTATGCTGGCCGCAGGAATGGGTTCAGAGAAAGGCACACGTGATCAGGCGCAGGCTATTGAAGCCGCAAAGCTTTCCCTTACCTTTGGGGCAGATATTAATGGTTATTTAACAGATATAGCCGCGGTTGGTCCGGGTAAAGGCATGGAAGATGGGCGTACTGCATTACACCATGCGGTATACCTGGGCTGGACTGACATGATTAAATTTTTGGTAAAAAATGGCGCAAACCTTCATGCAAAAGACCGCTATGGTATGACGCCTATGCTCATCGCCATGGGTGATCCTGAAGGCCGATTATATCGGAACATAGGCGTAGGAAACTCTGACTCCCGATTCCGAACGCCACCACCGATAGAAAGCAAAAAGTTATCAAGTTTATTGTTGGAACTTGGTGCTGAACCTTATACTGGAACCTACCGCGATCGTTCTGGTGAGTAGATCTCTAATCTTAAGTCTTTAAATCTTTATCTATATCCGTTTCAATTAATTATTACAATTCAGATCGTTAGTCTGTTCTGAATTATTTAATTGGTTAATAATCTGTTCACAGTTGTGATGATTACTCAGTCCTGGCCGGAATGCGCCTTCATGAAAAATACAGAAGTATCGTAATTATTTATAGACTGGATATTATTATTCAACCCTGAATCTGAATGATATTTAGATTCAGGGTTGATTAAATATTTATGTTAAGTGTTTCTTGAAAAAGCTGATGGTACGGTTCCAGGCAAGGTCTGCTGCCTCTTTTACATATCTATCAGGTCGATTGTCCTGGTTGAAGGCATGCTTGGTGCCGGGATAAATATATAATTCGTAAGGCTTGGCATTTTTTTCCATATTGCTGATGAAGCCAGGCAAACTGGCGACCAGTCTTGGATCATCGGCGGCATAATTCCCTAATATCGGCGCAGTAATATTTTCATACCCGGATTCAGGAGGTGAGCCATAGTAGGCAACAGCAGCATCTAATTGAGGTGTATCTACCGCGAGGGTCAGTGAATGTCCCCCACCCCAACAAAAACCGATAGAGCCAACTTTACCAGTGGCTTGCGAACTGGATTTGAGAAAACTCACTACCGCAACGAGGTCTTTATCCACGTCGCTACTGTTTATTTTTGCAAGAGAGGCCAATGCAGCATCTCCTTCCGGGCCACGGGACTCACCAGTGGGAGTACCTCCTGCACGTGATAGCATATCCGGTGCAATGGCGATAAAACCATCTAATGCAACTTTCCGTGCAATATCCTTGAAATGCGGCCATAGCCCGCGATTCGCGTGGATCACTATCACTGCGGGGAGTTTCTCCGTACCAACGGGACGGGCCATGTAGGCCATAATATCGTCAGCCGGGCCTGGAATCTTGATAGACGATATAGAAAGTCTGGGATCGCTTTCCGGGATCTGATCAGCATGTGCCTGATTGCCTTCGAGTAATGACAATGTAGACATGGCAGCAGCAGTGCTTCCGGTAATGACAGTAAGTCGCTGCATAAATTTTCTGCGTCCCATAGGGGTATGGAGATATTCGTCGTAAAGGTCAGCAATCTTTGAGTCCATAATTCAGCTCCTGGTATGTAGTATTTAGAGTAAGCGGTATTTCGTAACTAATAGATTTGTTGTCAAACCGGGTCGGTCATTTTTACGAAATCAGGTTTGGTGTCGATCAGAATTTCTTTAATTGCATCTCGATCTATTTCATTGAGATGGGAAAATGAATCACTACTGTCCGTGCCTGAAAGAATTGAATCTAATCGATTATAAAAATATTTTCTGGCCATTTCCGGCAATGCATCAAAGGCCTTCGAGTATATCAGGTAGCTTAAGGGATAGCGGAACAGCCTGGAGTGCAGATCCAGATCACGCAGGCTACGATTCTTGCTGTCGTAAGGACCACGTGCCTCAAATTTCCCCCTGAATCCTGAGTTGCCATTTATGGGATCATTGATTTCGGCCTCGTCTACCATCAACATCGCCAAAACTAATGGTTCTATAATATTGTTGATATTAGCTTGATCTATATCTGACATATTTGTATTTGATGCGCCATTTTTAATTGCATTTTCATATAATGACTTTCGCACATCATAGTTAACGCGTGTGATCAGGTTCTGAATCTGTAACTGGTGCTCCATTACCATCAATGCATCGATGTCACTAAAGTTGGTAAGATAATTTTCTGGGTTTATAAATCCGGCTATATCTTCCAGGTTGCCGATACGAAGTGATTCCAGGTCTTGCAGGTCTTCAGGTTGTTTTACCACGATATTGCCAAGGTGGACTTGATCACCATGCTTACCCGTTACATACCAACCACCCCATCGAAATCTTAACGGGGTTTCCTGCTTGGTTAATATCCAGCCCTCGTGAGACACCAGACTGCCGGTGAAATTTGTATAACCCGATCCAATAATAAAGCGGGGTACGCCGCC
>CAUZRI010000138.1:0-5101 GCA_963582285.1 Gammaproteobacteria bacterium
ATCTTTCGGTAAAGTAATTCCATTTCGTAGGCATGAGGCGGCAAGACCTCTTCTATGCCTTCAGGCAATACCCAAGATTTTGATTCAAGCATATTAACGCACCAGGTAAAGAAAAATTAAACCAGCTAACATACTTGTTAAGCCAATTATTCGTAGACTAGTATTATTTAATTGTGAAGCTGTCATAAATATTTTGCGGATACCATTCGGATTTAAAAATGGCATTATCCCTTCAATTATAAAGACCAGTGCCAAGGCCGTTAGGATATCTGTCCACATAAACCGTGATTTCCTGAAATAACTGAATACAGAACGGATTCAGATTTTATTTACCCTGTTGTCCTCTAAAATATTTAAAAAAGTCAGAGTCTGGTTGTAACAAAAGTATATCGTTATTCCCTTGAAAACTATTCTGATACGCATTAAGGCTACGATAAAATGAAAAAAATTCAGAATTTTTCCCGTAGGCAGAGGCATATATCTCGGTAGCCTGGGCATCACCTTCACCTCTAATGGTTTCCGCATCCTTGAATGCGTTTGCTAATATAACTTCTCTCTCACGGTCTGAATTGGCTTTTATTCGCTCGGCCGCTTCCCCACCGCGTGCCCTAAAATCTTTTGCAACACGGGTTCGCTCTGCACGCATTCGATCATAAACCGATGTGCTAACCTCTTCTGGCAAGTCGATCCTTTTCGTGCGTACATCAACAACTTCGATTCCTAATTCACTCTGTACCATATCGGTTGTTGACTGAACAATATCCAGGACTTCACCTCGTGTGCCAGCCACAACTTCCTGCACAGTACGTAGACCAAATTCATCTCTCAATGCACGATTTATGCGCTGACCTAATAACCCATTTGCATACTCAATATCACCACCACGTGTTGCTGTATAAAAATTTTCAACATTTGAGATTCGCCATTTAACGTAGTAGTCAACAATAACATCTTTCTTTTCACTGGTTAGAAACCGTTGTGGGGCCTGGTCAAAATTTAACAATCGGGACTCAAATTTTTGAACTGTATTCACCCAAGGGATCATAAAGTGCAACCCTGGTTCAGTCGCAGAGTGTTCTATTTCTCTAAATTTAAAGACAATTGCCTGTTCCCACTGATAAACCCTGAATACTGAGAAATTACCCACGAGTAATACAACAACAATTAACGGAATCATAATTCTTGATAACATTATTATCTTACTCCTCTGTCGCGTCTGTCAGCTCGATCATACAAGCCCTGAGAAGTCTGGCCAGATGATGGCGCAGTATTGGGGGATGATGAATTTTCAATTACACTTCTGCCAGTTCGAGAATTCTCCATCAATTTATCTATCGGTAAATAAATAAGACTATTACTACCTTGAGAATCGATCATAACCTTATTCGTATTGGATAAAACTCTCTCCATAGTATCTAGATACAGGCGATCACGGGTGACAGCCGGTGCACGTTCATACTCAGCAAGTATCTGTTCGAAACGTGCCGCATTTCCCTCAGCCTCGGCAATTACCCTGGCCTTGTATCCATTTGATTGCTCCCTAATACGCGCGCCCTGCCCCCTTGCCTGAGGTATAATTTCATTACTGTATGCCTCAGCTTCATTCACCAGGCGCTGCTCGTCCTCTCTTGCCTTAATTGCGTCATCAAATGCAGCTTTTACAGGTTCAGGCGGCTTGGCAATTTGCATATCTACCTTAACAATCAATATTCCGGCAATATAATCTGTCAATATTTGCTGTAACAATGATTCTATGTTTTGTGCAACATCACTACGCCCCTCAACCAGAACAAAATCAAGTGTACTTTTACCTATCACGCTTCTGACTGCACCTTCGGCAACCTGGCGCAGGGTCAAATCTGGCTGAACGACATTAAAGAGATAATCCGAAGGTTCAACTATTCGCCATTGTACGGCTACTTCTACTTCAACTATGTTTTCATCCTGGGTTAACATCGATGCATTATGTTGGAATGATCTAACCTGGCCAACATTCACTCGAACCACATTGTCTACAAAACTTGGCATTGCAAAATTTAATCCTGGCTGCATAATTTTGTTGTATTGACCAAATCGTAAGACCAAACCGCGTTCCTGTTCATCGATGGTATAGGTAATGTTGTAAACCAATCCAGCAGCAAGGACGACCAGAATCAGCAATAACACAAGTGGCGAGCTTTTATTACCGCCAGGTCGAACGGGAGAGGGTTTTCGACCAAACAATCCGCCGAAACCATCCTGCATTTTTTTAACAATCTCATCAAGATCCGGTGGTCCCTCATTGTCTCCACCAGGGCCCTTGCCCCAAGGATCCTTGTCCTTGTCTTTGTCTTCTCCGGAAGGTTCATTCCAGCCCATCATTTAGCTCCGTTATCATATTGTGTATTTGGTTCAATTATTAAAGGCTACAATTTACGATAGTACCACATTCTATAGTAGATTTTACTGTAACATGGAGAGTTCATTACCGTTATCACGACAAATACGTTCAAGTGATGGCGGGTCAATACTAATATGCATTACCCACCCCCCTTCACCATCATGAACTTCTTCTCGTACCGCTCCTTTTTCGAACAAGCTGGCCCTAAGTCGTCCTGCTTCGGCAGGTAAATGTATTTTAAATGTTTGTCTATCCGGTTTCAGATGATTTTTAATTAATAGTTTTAATAACTCTATACCTGATTCTGTTTCTGCAGATAACCAACACTTTGGTTGCTCATTTGGATTATCTTCAATCCTTGCCTCAATATACTCTGAGCCATCAATTTTATTAAATACCATTATTTGTGGGACATCTGACGCTCCAATTTGTTCAACTACCTCGTTTACCTGATGGATATGGTCATGACGTTGCTCATCTGTCACATCTACCACATGTAACAGGAGGTCTGCGGATTTAACTTCTTCCAACGTGGCATGAAACGCCTGGATCAAATCATGGGGAATATGGCGAATAAAACCAACGGTATCGCTAATAATAATTTTAATCCCTGGAAAAAGCTCTACTTTCCTCAATGTAGGATCCAATGTCGCAAACAATTTATTTGCTATTAATACATTTGCACCTGATAACTTATTAAATAATGTCGATTTACCTGCGTTGGTATAGCCAATTATTGAAATCACTGGTATTCCGGAACGCTGTCGCCATTTTCGTCCCTGAGAACGTTGACTTCTTACTTTTTCAAGCCGGTTGTTTATGGTTTTAATTCGTTTTCCGATCAAACGACGATCCGTTTCCAGCTGTGTTTCACCTGGACCACGTAGTCCAATACCACCTTTTTGTCTTTCTAGATGAGTCCAGCCTCTAATCAGTCGTGTGGATAGGTGTTGTAACTGAGCGAGCTCTACCTGCAATTTTCCCTCATAACTCCTTGCTCGCTGAGCGAAGATATCAAGGATTAACCCAACTCTGTCAAGTACCCGGCACTTGAACTCGCGTTCCAAGTTTCGTTCCTGGGCAGGTGTCAATTCATGATTAAAAATAACCAATTCCGCACAGTTGGTATTCACAACTTCGGTAATCTCGGCTACTTTACCTTTACCGACAAAAAATCTTGCATCTGGTCTGTCTCGCTGACCAGCAATGACAATATCTGATTTAAGTCCAGACGATTGGACTAATTGGATGAACTCATTCAATTCTTCATCAAAACGTAGATTATGGAAGTTAATATGAACTAGTACTACCCGAGGCACTTCGTTACTTACGACATCAATCAAATCAGCTAACACCCATAGGGTTTAAACATTTGCAGAATCATCATCACGTGGCATTTTTACGTTACGTGTGGGAACAATAGTAGATACAGCATGTTTATAAACCAACTGACTGACTGAATTTTTTAGCAAGATTACAAACTGGTCAAATGATTCTACCTGACCCTGTAGCTTGATTCCATTTACCAAATAAATGGCGACTGGAATTCTGTCTTTACGTAGGGCATTAAGAAAGGGATCCTGCAGGGTGTGCCCCTTACTCATGATATTTCTCCTTTTTCTATTATTATGTTGTTATTTTATTTTTTGTTTGTATCTTCCATGATCGTCATTCCATGACGCCACTGTGTCCTGATGTGTTAATTATATTATATTCTGCCGGCAGTAGTGGTATCGAACTGAATATAATTGAGTAAAAATTCTGATAAATCTGGTTTGTTACTATCTATCCACAGGGCGTTTGCCTCGGATCTAAGCCATGTTAGTTGTCTCTTAGCTAACTGACGCGTAGCTATAATTCCTTTATTTATCATATCATTATAGCTTATTTCTCTATCAAGATATGACCAAACCTGTCGATATCCCACCAGTCGCATAGATGGTAGATTTGCATTGATGTCTTCCTGTTCATATAACGCCTTAACTTCCGCAATTAGACCATCCTCTATCATTTGTAGAAATCGTTTTTCTATCGAAACATGTAGATTTTTTCGATTTTCTGGTGCAATGATGATTTTAATGACTGGTTGGTTAAGGGATGATACACGTCCATCTGAATACCAATCCGTAGCTGATTTTCCTGTAATTTCATATATTTCCAATGCACGCTGTATACGTTGCGGATCGTTTTTATGGATTCTTTCAGCTGAATCAGGATCAATTTTAACGAGTCGGGAATACATAAATTCCCAGCCTTTTTCCCTGGCTTGTGATTCCAGTCTTGTACGAGTCGTACTGTCAGTAGAGGGCAGTTCTGAAAATCCCTGCTCAAGCGCACGAAAATACATTCCCGTCCCGCCTACCAGTAACGGTATTCTATTTTCGGATTGAATCGCATTAATCTCAATTAAGGCATCACGAACAAATTTTCCTGCTGAATAGGTATCTCTTGGATTACATATATCAATTAATCTATGGGGAGCAATTTGTTGAATATCGACAGAAGGTTTTGCAGTGCCTATATCAAGCCCACGATAAACCATAGCAGAGTCAACACTAATAATATCTGCAGGCAATGATTTCACCAGGTCTATTGCAATAGAAGTTTTACCGCTAGCAGTGGGGCCCATTAAAAAAATTATCGGCGTCAGATTGTTTTTTATATTTCTCACTCGTTTACCAGATTAATTAAATCAATTTCCGAAAGGGTATTCCATAGAGC
>CAUZRI010000139.1:0-5075 GCA_963582285.1 Gammaproteobacteria bacterium
GGCATTGGTGAGGTCTATACAGTACCCGATACCAGTACAATGTTAGAAATAGCAGGGCGGGATGACAGTCAGGGACTATATGTAAGAGTCGAAGACCCCCAGGCCAGCCGGCGTATCCTGGGCTTCCTGCAAGGGGAGGGGAGAATACTTTCTAACACCATTAGTATGGAACAAATTATGACATTGGGACTCTTGTTATTATCCACCCTGATGTTAACGCGATTACTTGCTTGAGGATGAATATGAAAAACACTCTTTATCTTTACAGTTTTATATTACTGCTAATAGTCTCAATAAATACCAATGCAGTGGATGAAACCATCCCCCATCCCATCGATGAACGGGGATTGATGAGTCAAATCGCCGTCAAGACAACCAAATTGTTCCGACCCGTCGAGATAATCGAAATACGAAATGGTGTACTGCAAACACCAGAACTCACCATCGCACCCGGTACCGTTGTTGTTATCGATAATAAAGACAAGGCCAATCATCGAATGATGTACGCACCAGGACCCAACAATGAGCTGGTAGATAATTTTACCTCAACCGTTATTAAACCCGATGACCTTTGGGGGGTTGAATTTGTTGACCCAGGAGTTTATCCGTATAGATGTACCTTGCATCCGGAGAAAGAGCATGGGGTGGTGAGGGTGGTGGAGGGGTATGATTTATGAAAAGCTTGGTAAAAAATTTTAAGGTATTTAGTTCGGTTGCCCTTCTTGTTTTTACTTCAAGTCTACCTGCACAGACTCTCCCGCTGTCCGATGAGGCCATTAAGCTAGATACCTATCCAGTTGAGTTTAACAAGGAAGAGGGGGCCTCTATTGCGCGTCTAGGTATAGGGCAACTCCAACAGGTTGATGCGACCCTTATCGAAATCCCACCCGGCGGGCAACTGCCGCCGCACAGGCACATGGCCGAGGAGATCCTGTATATCATTTCCGGTGAGGGCTACACGATGATGTGGCCAAGGGATGGCGAGAAAAAGGTACGCTATGATTGGGTGGCCGGCGACCTGTTGTCACCTAGTTTGAATGCCTGGCATCAACATATCAATTCTTCTGCCGATACAGCTGTGCGTTATGTCTCCATCACAACGACACCGGTTAGTAAAAATCTTTTCCCCCACTCTGACTTCCTCTCTAGCAGTGATCTTGAGTTTAAAGACCGCTGGCAACAAGGTATAACGCAACAACCTGAATATATACCGGAGGGGGGATTTGAAAATTCTCTGGTTGTACGCATGCGGGTCGGGCATAAATTGCCTAATATTAATGGACGGGAATTGAGACAACGGCGTAAGGGTGCATGGGGGATTACCATTACCCCGGACGGCGATTTCGCCGGAAATCATGTGTTAGAAATGGAAGTCAGAGAAAAAGATGGTGAGGAGTTTACAGATGAAGAGGCCCACATGCATCGGCATCCATGGGAAGTGGTTTACGTTGTATTAGATGGCGCGGGATACAGCATTATGCGTAAGAAGGGTGAATCAAGGCGCAGGGTGAATTGGCAGAAAGGCGATTTACTCATCATTGAGGCCAATGAATATCATGATAATCGGGCGCAAGAAAATACCCGGACACGCTATTTACAGGTCAAGGCATCCGGCTATTTTCATGGAGTGGGTGATGTGGGGGGGATAGTGTTAGAGGAAGATGAAATAGTGCGGGAGTAAAAAAAGTAAATGAGATTGTCCCCAATTATTTACGCGCGAGGTAAGTGAAAGAGTTACAATCTTTCATTAAAAATAGAGGTAATTAAATGCCCGCGCAGAAAGTCTATCGTACCGAATTAACCCCCGTCACATTATTGCGTCGTAGTGCTTATGTTTATCCAGAGAAAATTGCGGTTATACATGGTACAAGGCGCTACACCTATCGAGAATTTGAAGAACGGGTAAATCGGCTTGCATCAAGATTGGTTGATGCTGGACTGCAACGGGAGGATCGTGTGGCCTTTCTCTCGCCGAACACCCCTGCTTTATTAGAGGCTCACTTTGCAATACCCGCGGTAGGTGGGGTGCTGGTGGCGATTAACACTCGACTAAGCACAGGGGAAATTGAATATATACTGGGGCATTCCGGCGCGCGTTTTTTGTTTGTGGATGAGTCTTTATTTCCGCAGATTGCATCGTTAGATTTGTCGGCCTTTCACGTCATTCATATAAAGGATAGCGATACGTTAGAAGATCCTTATGAAGTATTTTTGTCTGAAGGTAGGCCAGAGTCCTTTCCGGATCAACTGCCTGATGAAGAGGATTCGATTTCAATTAATTATACCTCTGGCACCACCGGTCGACCCAAGGGTGTTGTCTATACCCATCGAGGTGCCTATCTTAATGCCTTAGGGGAAGTCATCGAAACGGGTCTGACTAACAATAGTGTGTATTTGTGGACGCTACCCATGTTCCATTGTAACGGCTGGTGCTTTACCTGGGCTGTTACCGCGGTGGGGGGTACCCATGTCTGTCTACGTCAGATCGATATGGAACAGATTTGGACGTTGTTGGAGACCGAAGGCGTAAGCCATTTTAACGGTGCGCCTACTGTGCAGACTATGTTGGTCAATAGTCCATTTGCGAAGCGCCTGGATAAACCCATCACTGTGACCATAGCCGGGGCACCGCCATCGCCGACATTACTCGGTCAACTTCAAGAATTAAACTTCCAGCCGATTCACGTATATGGTCTGACAGAGACCTACGGTCCTATCACAGTCTGTGCCTGGAACGCTGAATGGAATGCGTTACCCATGACTGAACAGGCACGTCTTAGGGCCCGTCAGGGACAAGGGTATATTACCGCAGATCTGGTTCGTGTGGTAGACGAGCAGAACCAGGATGTGCCGCAAGATGGCAAGACCATGGGTGAAGTGGTGATGCAAGGTAACAATGTTATGAAAGGTTACTACGAGCAAGCAGAGGCAACTCAGACAGCCTTTAATGGTGGATGGTTTCACTCTGGCGATCTCGCGGTGTGGTACCCGGACGGTTACATCGAAGTACGTGACCGGAAAAAAGATATCATCATCTCCGGGGGTGAAAACATCTCAACCATCGAAGTGGAACAGACGATACTTAAGCATCCCGCCGTGCTGGAGTGCGCTGTCATTGCGGTACCACATGAGAAGTGGGGGGAACGACCTAAGGCATTTGTTACATTGAAAGACAATCAAGACCTTACAGAAGAGGCGTTAATCGTTTTTTGTCGAGAACATATTGCACATTATAAATGCCCTGATGCTGTTGCCTTTTGTGACTTGCCTAAGACATCCACGGGTAAGGTTCAGAAATTTATTTTACGTGAAAAGGAATGGGGGGATAGGGAGAAGCGTGTTAACTGATAATTGTATTAAGGTGTCTGCGTTGCAGACTGAATAGGTCGACTAGATTTCCGCCCTGGACTACAACATTCCAGGGCAGGCTCTTCGTGGGAATGACGATGACAGAAAAATGAAAAAGGAGACAAAGAGTAAATTCTAATGCGACTCTGATCCCACTTTTTTCACCATATTCTAAAAATTTCCACTAAAAGTGATGGTGAATATTCGATTAGGTTTACGTAAGCGCATGTTGCGCTGCTGTAACGGAGTTAGGTCTCGTCTGCCTGCAAAGATTAGACGATCCCGTACTTCGAGATAGTTCGTCAGGTTCCTTCCTTCGAGCCGGATCTTCATGCCCTGCCAGCGTGTGGTCTCAATAAAGGCATTGAGTTCAATTCCCTCCTCAAATCTCTCCAGTTCATTAACTTTAAACAAGGTGCGATCCGCCTGAAATGCTGTGTCCCAGCCCCATGCCCAATCTGACTCTTCGAGATCCTGACGATAGGCAATATCTACTACATAATCATTCTCGCTACGAAATCGTACAGTGGGTGGGCCGCTGAAACCGCCATTGGCGGAAAGTTCTCTGGTAATTCCCGTGATTGGATCCGTCACTTTCGAGTCCTGCCAACGCATCTGTACATCCAGGCGTGCCCCTGTCAGATTTAACCAGGTCAATGGCAAGGTACTCGACGCCTCCAGACCCCAACGGCGGCCGTCGCCGATATTGCCCGGCACCTCGAACTTATCCGTTACCGGTAGCAAATCCAAAACATCCGTTATCCAATGGTGGAATACCGTCAGTGTTATAACACCCAATTTACCAAAACGCTGTTCGTGGCTTAACTCTGCTATCCACGTTCTTTCAGGTTTCAGATCTGGATTGCCAAGTGCGAGGTCATCATCAACAAATTGAGTAGTACTGACAAAATCGTTGAAGTTCAGCTGTGAAACTTCCCGCTCAAGTCGTAGTCGTGATTGCCGTTGTTGATTGGGTGAATATGTCAGCAGACTTTTTGGTTTGATAAAGTAAAAATTTCGTTCTTGATCAGCATCTCCCGTCTGGGTAATGGTCGACACTTCGACGCCCAATCCATAGTCCCACAGCCATGCACCCAGTGACCATGTATCATTCAATAAAAAATCGCCGCGTATTTCTTTGACGCGGGAATTGGCATTGGGCACGTTTTCAATTACTGGTCCAGCTCCGGTGTCTTCAGTTAATACCAGGGCGTTGTCCAGTACATTATATGCCCCTTCGATGTTTGCTATTACAGAGTGGTCATCCCAACCAGACCAGTTAAATTCCATTCGCGTGATAGCTTCTGTAGTTTCAGTTTGTTCTTCGGCCCTTTTGAGATTTAATTGGACGCCCGTGTTATCAATTGTTTCCTGCGTATCCATTGAATCTTGATTGCTATGCGTTAACAATAAAATGGCCTTACCCTGAAAATTATCTTTTAGGAATCGTTCACCATCTATACCAATCTCAAATTGCGGTCGTTGACCATTATTTTTAAATATTACATCAAAGGGACTATCACCTGGTGTTTGTGGAAAACGGCGAGAAATTTCAAGGCCATCATTACCCCTATATCCAAATTTTGTGTTGAGGTTAAATAAGGTCTCACCAAAAATAGTCGATGCGTTCAAATAAATTCCGCTAAGACCAATGCCGGTTTGCTTTCTATCATCCTTACGTAACTCAGTGAGGATATTTGCCTCGTCTGACCGTTCAACTGTGCCTT
>CAUZRI010000140.1:0-5032 GCA_963582285.1 Gammaproteobacteria bacterium
GGGGCGTTTTAATGTCTGCTATACGCCTGGGTAAAGCAGACATTTGTGGATAACTAAATTCCCCCCGTTAAATGGCACCTTGAGAAAGTAATACATCTATACCCTTACCTCACCTCGTGGTAACGGACTACTACTAGCCTCAATATAGCCCCGTAAAGAGAGGATACTATCTTAATAATGGAACACTATATTAGGGAATAGTTAGGGAAAAATAATCTTTACTAGGGTGAAAACCATGTAAGTTATTGATTTAAATGGTGGGCCCGGGAGGACTCGAACCTCCGACCAATGGATTATGAGTCCACGGCTCTAACCAACTGAGCTACAGGCCCGGATAAGATAGTGCTAAATCAGTATTCCTGAGTTTATATTAAATACTGTATGCACAAAACTAGTGTAACCAGAGATTTATACAGATTGATTAAACTTCTAATCCAGAAACGTTTTTAATTCTTCGGAGCGGCTTGGGTGTCGTAATTTCCGTAACGCCTTTGCCTCTATTTGGCGGATACGTTCACGGGTAACGTCAAACTGTTTACCTACTTCTTCTAATGTATGATCAGTATTCATATTAATACCAAAACGCATTCTTAAAACCTTTGCTTCACGGGCGGTCAGGCCTTCTAGAGCAAATTTTGTGGCGCCTTTCAAGCCTTCAAAGCTGGCAAAATCATTGGGGGCCAAGGTATTACCATCTTCGATAAAATCACCCAGATGTGAATCATCATCATCGCCAATGGGTGTTTCCATAGAAATTGGCTCTTTGGCTATTTTTAAGACCTTTCTAATCTTGTCTTCTGGCATTTCCATTTTTTGGGCCAATTCTTCCGGAGTGGGTTCACGACCTTTTTCCTGAAGGATCTGGCGAGAGATACGGTTTAATTTGTTTATAGTCTCAATCATATGTACCGGTATACGAATAGTACGGGCCTGATCAGCAATTGATCTCGTGATGGCTTGGCGAATCCACCAGGTTGCATAGGTAGAAAATTTATAGCCTCGGCGGTATTCAAACTTATCTACGGCCTTCATTAAGCCAATATTACCTTCCTGAATTAAATCCAGGAACAGTAGACCACGGTTGGTATATTTCTTGGCAATGGAGATTACCAATCTAAGGTTGGCCTCTACCATTTCCTTTTTTGCTCGTCTTGCTTTGGCTTCTCCAATAGAAATTTTTCGATTTATATCTTTTATTTCATCTAGTGTAAGCAAATTATTATCAATAATAGTAGCCAGCTTTCCTTGAATGTTTACTATCTCAGGTTGAATTTCTTTAATATTCTTCGCGTAGGATTTTTTTGTTCGACTGATGTTACTCGCCCACTTCAGATTAATCTCGTTACCTGGGAACAAAGCTATAAAATCTTTTCTTGGCATAGTTCCAGTCTTGACACAAAGTCGTAAAATTTCTCTTTCTAAGTTGCGTATTTGATTGATGAGTTTCTTGATGTTATATGTCAATCTTTCAATAAATTTTGGTGCGAGACGTAGCTCAAGAAATTTTTCTGTTAATTCCTCGTTTATTGCGATGGATTTTTTATGGGTTCTGCCATTGCGTTTGAGAGATTTCAGTAACTTATCTTGGAGCTTGCCTATTGCTGTCAAGCTTGCTTTTACAGCTTCGAGATCTATTGTTGCAACTGGCTCATCTTCGTCATCATCATCTGATTCATTTCCATCGTTAGCGGCTGTAGTCATGACAATACCTTTATCGGGATAATCCTCTTGATCCGTAAAGCCAATTATAATGTCTGATAATTTTAGCTGTTCTTTTTCAACCGCTTCATAACAATCTAGTAAAATCTGAGTTGTCCCTGGATAAGTAGATAAAGAGGTAAGAATTTGTTTGATACCTTTTTCAATGCGTTTTGCAATCTTAATTTCGCCTTCGCGAGTCAATAAATCGACAGTTCCCATTTCACGCATATACATGCGTACAGGATCTGTAGTACGTCCAAATTCATTTTCAGCACCCATCAATGGCGCAGCAGAACCAGTAGTCCGATTAGCGTCATTGCTTGCCATTAAAACATCAAGATCAGGTGGAGATTCATGAACCTCAATACCCATTTCATTAATCATATTAACGATATCTTCAATTTGTTCCGGGTCGACTATTCCGTCTGGAAGTGATTCATTAACTTCGTGGTAGGTTAGAAAGCCTTGTTCCTTTCCTTTTGCAATCAGTATTTTTAATTGTGACTCTTCATCAATTTCATCGGGAACCAAATTTGGATCAATTTCATCTTCCGATGAATCTCTTAAAGCTGTAGGTCGTCTTGGCATAGCTAGTCTTCTATAAGTACCTGATTTGATAATAAAAAAGTAGAAAAGTTAATCCGACATTATAGCATAATTCGGCATATCATGCTAGATAGATTTATTTTTTTGGGTTCTTATTAAGGTGATTGCCCGCCTGTAACCATTGAGCCCTTTCTTCGTCAGATAATTCACTGGGTCGTTTATTGGGTAATATTTGCCGGGATTTTATGTCACGTTTCTTTTTAAGTAGTGCCAGTGAGTTAAGTAATTCTATTTCGGGGTCTGAAAGGGCAGTAATTCGCTCATCGCTATCGGCAGCGATTTGTTTTAGTCGATTCTCATACTTACTACCGCGCCAGTTTTCGATTATGCCAGCACAGTTTACATCAGGTCGGGAATGAATTAATTCCACAATTTCTCGAAGAAAACTGACTCCCGGGTCTGGAATTTCGTCCAATTCAGAGGGAGTTTCAATCAGGCGCGCAAGTTCTGGTCTGGCTAGGAGTATTTCAATAATTATTGTTACTGGTGTTCGTGAACCACTGCTGGACATGGATTTTGTCGCAAACCTTTGAATTCTTTTCGTATTTTTAACTTCAGGAACCAAAGGTTCTATGTTTTTCACGGGTATTTTGGCCATTTCAGCAAGATCGGACATAAGCATTTGGCGCAGTGCACCCATGGGTAACATGGATATGTAAGGTGTTGCCTTGTCCACAAAGCTAGATCGACCTTCCCTGTTATCAAGGTCAATATTGGTTTTTAAAGTATTTAGTAAGTAATCTGAAAGGGGAACCATATTAGCCTGGTCTTCAAAAAAATCACGACCGTTTTGCCGAACGAAATCATCTGGATCAATTCCGTCAGGCATAAAAATAAAAAAGGCCTGTTTACCATCTTGTAAAAATGGTAGAGATATCTCCATTGCACGCCATGCGGCGTTTTTTCCTGCCTCATCGCCATCAAAGCAAAAAATAACCTGATCGACGTAACGATATAATCGATTGAGATGGTCTGCAGTGCAAGCGACACCTAATGTTGCAACGACATTTGGAATATCAAATTGGGCCAGGGCAAGAACGTCCATATAACCTTCAACCACAAATATTTTTTGATTTTCTTTGGATAGCTGTTTTGCCTGCGGTAAACCATAGAGTTCCCTGCCTTTGTGAAATATTGGGGTTTCAGGGGAGTTCAAATATTTGGGGTTATCATCACCAAGTGTTCTGCCTCCAAAGCCGATAATTCTGCTACGGTGATCACGAATTGGATATATGATGCGGTCACGAAACCTATCGTAATATCCACCTCCAGTGTTGCGAAGTATGATCATCCCTAGTTTATCCAGTCTGTTTAATGCTTCTTGAGATGCACCAAAATTAGTGATCAGATTGTCCCATCCTGGTGGTGCATAGCCTAGCTCAAAAGTAGACGCGAGTTCTCCAGTGATACCTCTGTTCTTCAGGTAATCTATTGCACGCTTTGATTCTGGATGATCTTTTAACTGAGTGCGGTAATAACGGACAATCAATTCCATCAATTCATATAGTTCTGTCAGGCCATCATTACTGGATAGCTGACCACCTTCATGGGGTACTTCAAGCCCAGCCTTGCTGGCGAGGTCTTCTATGACCTCTAGAAATTCCATGCGATTGTAGTCCATCAAAAAAGAGATAGCAGTTCCATTGGCGCCGCATCCAAAGCAATGATAGAACTGTTTTTCCTGACTTACTGTAAATGAAGGTGTCTTTTCATCGTGAAAAGGACAAAGCCCGAGAAAGTTTTTCCCCCCCTTACGTAGGCTTACGAAATTATCAACAATATCGACGATATCGGTACGGGCCAATAAATCATCGATAAAGGTTTGTGGAATTCTACCGGGCATAGTTGAGAGAAATTATAGCCACCCTTGACGCCGGGAGCACGAAGTAATCTGTGATTAGCAGGAATTTGGTGTCAGAATTTCAGGACAATAAGGATTTGACTATTTTACTAACATTGGACATATCAGTTCGTCCTTGTAATTCAGGCTTTAAAATTCCCATTACTTTACCCATATCTTTTATGGATTTGGCTGCAGCGGTCTTTATTGCAGCATTTACAATCTTGCTTACATCTTCTTCGGATAATTGTTCTGGAAGATATGTTTGAACGATGAGAAGTTCTGATTTTTCCTTCTCAACAAGGTCGTCGCGCCCAGCATCTTCAAATTGTTGAATAGAATCTTTATGCTGACGGGCTAGTTTGTCGATAATGGCAAGTACATGGCTGTCATCTAATTCGATGCGTTCGTCTACTTCTTTCTGTTTTATTGCTGCAGTAATCATACGCAAGGTAACCAATCGCTCTTTTTCACGATTGCGCATGGCAGATTTTATATCATCGTTTAACTGTAGTTTGAGTTTACTCATGGTGAGTTCAACACCGGTATTGGTATACTGGTATTAGTACAGGCGATGGTGTCTTGAATTTTCTTTGAAAAGACGTTTTTGATTTCGCTTAACCGCTGCTGCTGCTTTTCGTTTTCTTATTTGAGTGGGTTTTTCATAAAACTCTCGACGGTGTACCTCAGCCAAAGTACCTGCTTTTTCACAAGCACGTTTAAACCGACGGAGAGCGATATCGAATGGTTCATTGTCTCTTACTTTTACAAACGGCATCTAATTGCTGATCCTTTATGAAATGTTTATTGTATTAATTGGGAAAAATGGTGAATTCTAGTGTTATATCCGTTAAATGCAAGATGATTTGGAAAATTTCTCATAAA
>CAUZRI010000141.1:0-5031 GCA_963582285.1 Gammaproteobacteria bacterium
TATCATCATCGCAGGAAGCCTGACAAAGCCGTAAAGCGATGGTATTCGAGTAAATAATTCAGATCACTTTATCGATTGGCTTATATTATTTTTATTGAAGAGAGTCTCAGTCGGTCTAAAAAACGGGATTTATTCAGGACGATAAAGGCCTCTACGCCCTTATCGCCTGCATTAATGGCTCGACACCCAGGATATTCATTACCCGCTTAAGATTGTATACCAGGACGTGTAAATTCATTTCGGTACTCACGTTTTCCAATCCCTTGGTCAGGAAGTGTGTCGCACCCATCCAGGATTTTATCGTGCCGAATGGGTGCTCCACAGTCTGTTTCCTGAGAGGGCAGTCATATCTAGCCGGGTATCGCCTGAGCATACCTCATCAGATATCAAAATTTCTAATTTGAGTATTTTTCAAACCGAGAGTACGGACTTCAAGGCTGATACAACCACTTAATTGCAGCAAGAAATCCGCCGGAAATTTGTTTAGGTTGCTCAGCATGTCCGAAATGAGTAAGGGGAACATCAAACAGTAAAACACGAATCGGAATCCCCGGATTTTTTTGTCGAAACTCATTTGCTATCAGCAGTTCCCTGGATTCACTTACGTTGTCAGGATTCCAATGACCAGTATCCAGTCTGGATGTAGTCCAAATCATTTTTGTATAGCCGGTATGCGGAGAACGCATTGTAGAAAATAAATCAGCAATAACTTCCTCTGGCTCGACACCAAACTCATTGTTGTCAAGTGTCTGACGAATCTGGCCTGTAATATGATCAAGCAGATAAATACTACTGTTATGTTCGATGTCCTGAAGCGGTTGCTTGAAATAGGGTTTCTTTCTCCGCTCTAAAGCCTGCCATTCTTTCGCCATAGCCAAGCGTGTCTTGCTGGGATTCCAAACTGCGTTAAGGGGGCCTAAATACCCGTCCATATAATTGTCTGCTGGTCGCGGACGAATGTTCCAGATGTCCGGAAAACTATCTGTACTTTGGATGCCTCGAAACTTTTGCATCACTTCCAATCCAGCAGGACCACCTGTTCCCCAGCCAAAGGATTTTCCCTGTAGACGTTCTCCAAGGGTTGTACCTTGCAGTATGAACTGGATTTCGCCGCCCGTGGAATGTCCAGATATGATGATTGGGCCTGTAGTTACTGTCTCAAGTAATTTCTTTACGCCTTCAGCCACTAATTGGAACGTATAAACGGCATTTCGAATTGCCAGTTCATCAGCAGAAATCTCACGATCCAGTACATACGCTGGAATACGCTTAGCTAAATCATTCTCTGTCCAACCACCATGCCGATAATTTCCAGGGATTGTCGCTATCATCACTGGAATTTTCTGTGCAAGGTATTGTCCGACACCGGACCGGTTCAATGAATCAACAAAAAATTCATACCAATTTCCCGCTCCTCCGTTGATGAACACCAAAGTGGGCAATCCAGGTAAAGCCTCTTTAGGTATAAGATGCAACCCCGTAATGTCCCAATCCAGGCCATATTGGTTGTAACGGATTTCATGCCATTTGACTTGATATCCAATCAAATCGGGAGATAATTTTTCTAGTTCTCGCGGGTCAATAACAGATCCTGGCGTGGCGTCACCAATTGCTTTTACAGTGGCCCCACCATCCGGCAGATCCCACCCCAGTTGATTAAATGGTTCCGCAGTAACCACATGGTATGGCTGCTCTTGTTGCAACATCTGAATAATATCTTCTTCTGGTGAGCCATAAACTGGAAAAATAAAAACTAAAGATAGAATACTTGCAAAAATTATTGATGAGTAAAGTTTTGACCTAAACATTTGCCCCCTCCAATGATTGGTTTCCCAATCTCGTTATATACTAATACTTTATATTTTCGTAAATTAAAGATAATACGTTTTCGTTTCTGTTTAATTAGCCACCTTTTATTCTGGTTTTACCTGTTAGATCCTGCCCCTTGAGTTTTTCTTATGCTACCTCCTATCTGTGAAATATATTATGTCAGCTATGTGCTGCCGTCTCAACCAGTCGATGCAACACATGCGTCAAATCTCTCTGCGGGTGTCTCAAACCCTAATGTTTTTCTTGGTCGTCCGTTGAAAGGACGATTTACTAATAATCCAATTTGGGGCGATGGCTGGGGATGGGCTTTATTCAAACCTGACAATAAAGAGCTCAACGTAGCGAAGGATTATAACAATGATTGTTTAACTTGCCATATTCCAGCAAGGGCTAAAGATTTAATATACACAGAGGCATACCCTACTCTAAAAACAGATTAATTTTAAATAGCGTTTTTGACGAATATCCGCCTAGGGTTAGAGGTAGTCTTTATTAGGTCTAATACGTAGGACGTCTTTTTACATCTGTTTGTTGCCAAAATCTGGCATTCAGAATCAACTTCTAATAAAAGTTTTGTTACCTCTGCTCTTTTACTCATTAATTATTAATGAGTTGATAATCACCCTTCGCCATTAAGACTACATTGACCGGCGAAGCTGTGCCATTCTTCCAATACCAACCATGAATCCCCTCAAAAGGTGCCGTTAATGAGCCGGTTGCCTGACTTGCCATATTTTTTTCAAAGCTTTCAAAATAACCTGTTGTATCACCGTCAGGTTCTCCATGAAAATCATAGAATATTGCTACACCATTTGTATCCCAGGCATACTCAAAATAGGCTCCTTCCATAAGATGAAATTTGTACTCAATAGAACCACGAGCGGGCACTGTAATTGTAATTAAATCTTCCCGCTGCTCTGCTTCTTGCACAACATTATCATTAGCAGGTAGCGCTTCATTCTCTTCCAAGTTCTCTGGAATATTAGTTGAAGAAACTGCAATTTCATTAGGATTAGTCAAATGCGCATACCCATGCATTTGCATTAAAAAAAGAAATCCTCCGGCAATTACCAGAAAATAATTGCTGGCGATACTGAGAGAAGCAAAAGACTTGGTTTTTCTCCAGACAACTATCACCAGCAACATAAGTATAAGAGCAAAAATTTGCCCCAGTTCAATTCCAACATTAAAAGAAATAATATTGAGCAACAAGCCATCTTCGCTTAGCGGCAACTCCTGTAATCGTGTAGACAAACCCAGGCCATGGATCAACCCTAAACTAAAAATCATAATCATCATATTGGGAGGGTTAATATTGAGATACTTACGGAAGCCGTCAAGATTTGCGAATGCAATATAACAAACACTCAAACCAATCACTGCATCAATGATAAAGTAGTTAAGCTGTATAGCATTAAATGTGGCAAAAATTAGCGTTACACTATGTCCGAGTGTAAACGCGGTGACATATTTCACAATGTCGAGAAAGGTACGTAGAAAGAATATCATCCCAAAAACAAACAACAGGTGATCAAAACCGTTCAACATATGTAATGCACCGATCTTGATATAACTCAGATTACCTCCCTCGATAATTGCCTGAATTTCAGCTTCAGACATCCCATGCGCAGAAGCAAACTGGATAGACAATGCATAAAGTATTATACCTGCCAGGGTTATAGGGTAATGTTTCATATATTAATTTTACTTTTTATATTAACTTTATAGACAACGTAACATCAGAGAATATCGCAGTATATGATGTTTCAACTGCATATAAGAAATTTATTACATACCGAGACAAAAATAAACGTCCTCCGTTGATGGCGCTACCATTACTATTAAGGATAATTTCCGGACAATATCTTTTTATTTTGTACCTTAAACTCGAAGCAATACAACATTCCTGTAATAAGAATCAGTTTCAGTTTAGAATAACTGCTAATTGAACTCAGACCAAAGTGTTTATCATTAGCGGAAGTATTTTCACAACAGGTCTTGATATAACTTAACATAAAACCCTATTTAAACTTATTAAACGATATGCCGGAGAGAAGCTTTATGAAATCTCAACAAATATTTTACAGCTTGTTATTACTTACCTGTGTTGGCGTGAGTGCGGGTGCTTCTAATAATGTATCAGCACAGGACATGAAATTATATCCAGGAAAAACTGATGTTTATTACAGTAGTGGCAATCGATTACCTCCTGTTAACCGTGAAGAGCTGAATGATATGGGAAAAGAAGTCTATGACAAGGTCATACAGTCAGGACGTTCCTTTACATACGATGAAGAAAAAAAAATATATATGGGGCCAAGAGCTATCCGCATGTACAGCCCAATAGTGGGTGATCATAACTCGAGGAGTAATCAATACCTAAGATATGAATCTGGAATGGACCCCAAGTTACGCGAATTGACAATTATGCACGCGGCAATATCTATGAATTCTTCTTATGAATGGACTGCACATGAAGAAACTGCACAAGAGGTCGGTGTACCACAGGAATTAATTGATGTTGTAAAATACATTAAACCCATACCTGCTGATTTGGGAGAAAAAGAAACGGCAATTATCAATCTGTGCAGGGAATTAGTCTATGGAGACCATCTGGTCAGTTCAGATACATTTGCCAAGGCCCTGGCGTTATTTGGTAAAAAGCAACTTGTTGAGTTTATTGCTCTGTTAGGTGGATATACAGCAACTGCCATGATATTAAATACGTTTGATCAACAACTACCACCGGGTAAAAAGACTTTGTTACCAGATCAGTAAACGAAGTCAATCTAGCGCCTGCAATTATTAGACAAGGTGGGAATAGAATTATCCTCATAGATTTGATTGCGGATAATTTTTATTAATATCACAGGTTTTAAAATATATGACCGTACTGGCCCAATAAGAACATTGCGCTTTATTTTTAATTTTTTTCTTTATTACCTGAGCTGTACTTTAACGCCGTCTGGATCAAGCACATGGAATCCTGCACCTCCTTGTGCGGTAGATGGTAGATCCACAGGCGTGATTCCATGTCCCTTCAATTGACCCGTCACTAAATCCTTATCAAAATTATCCAGCTTTATGGCGATGTGATCTAGATTTCCAGCAGGCGTAGATTCCTGCAAGGTTAGAAATCCACCCTTTGGAAAATCCACTCGTAATGAGTTGTTGGATCTTGGCCTGGTATCTTCGACTAGA
>CAUZRI010000142.1:0-5010 GCA_963582285.1 Gammaproteobacteria bacterium
CACCCGGTTCATTGCATCCTGGGGTGCTACGCCTTGTTCCAGGAGATCCAGGAGATCGTTACCGTATTCCATTCGAGTTCTGCCCTGTGTCGCGACAGCCCCTACACCTGGACGAACCCAGGTCACGGCATTACCGACACAGGGGCGACGTGTCGTGACAGCTACGCCTGTCTCTCCTGTTCGAGGGTCTACGGCTACAATGGAAAATGTATGGAATTCAAGCTCTGTTCCCCATGCAATGGGTTCCTGAGCAAATGTAGAAGTTGTGACTGATGTAGAAGTAACAAACAGCGAACAATATAGTAGAAAGAAAATATTAGTTGGAATATGACTGATTTTTGATTTCATATTGAATTCCTTTATATTGTTGGGATTAGTGTTGCATTATCCTTAGAAATTATCCGGATGTAAGAATTTTCTATTCTTTCTTTCTTTTTATCTTGCTCTTAGGTTTTCCCTTGTTTTTTGTCTTTTCCTTTGACTTCGTTCGAGGTTTTTTGGGTTTCAGAGATAAGCGATCTAGTTTTGGTGCTTGCTTATCGGTTTCCTTATTTAGTAATGATATATTTAGTCTTTGTCCGGCTATCCAGGCTTTTTTCAGATCATTAAAGACTTCTTTTGGCATACCTTCTGGCAAATCGACCAGGCTGTAATTTTCACGGATTTCTATGCGTCCGATATTCTTGCTATCTAGTCCAGCTTCGTTTGCGATGGCACCGACAATATTGCCCGGCAGTACTTCATGCTCACTACCTACTTCTATACGATAGGTTTGCATACCTTCTTCACGTTTTCTTTCATGTCCTTTGTTATGTTGCGACCTTCGATTTTCTGTAACATCTTCCCGTCTTCTGGGATCGTTTCTACCTCTGGTATTATTCCTGCCTTTTTCGATATGCCTTTTATCTTCTCTTTTTCCAGGAGGTATCTCCCTTAATAGTAATGGTTCCTTACCCTGAACTAGTTTCGCCAATGCAGCGGCAATTTCCGTTGCTGGAATATTATGTTCCAACTGATAGTCTTCAATAAGTTTTTGATATAATTCCAACCCCTCTCGGGCAAGGGCATCGGTTATATTTTGTTTAAATCTGGCGACGCGTTTGTCATTGATCATATCTGTTGATGGTAATTCCATCATTTTGATTTTTTGTTTTGTCGCCTGTTCTATCCTGCGTAGCCAGTGTTGCTCTCTGGGTGTAACAAATGAAATCGCTTCACCCGTTCTGCCAGCTCTTCCTGTTCGACCTATGCGGTGGACATAGGCATCGGTTTCATTGGGAATGTCGTAATTAATAACATGGCTAATACGATCAACATCCAGACCTCTGGCGGCAACATCTGTGGCGATTACTATATCCAGTTTGCCGGATTTTAATTGCGCAATAATACGTTCACGCTGTTTTTGTTGAATATCACCACTCAAGGCAAGTGCGGCGTAACCCCGAGCTTGTAATTTTTCTGCTAACTCAACTGTTGCGATACGGGTTCGAACAAAGATGATGACGCCATCGGTGATTTCTGCTTCTAAAATTCTTGTTAGGGCATCCAGTTTATGTGCACCACTCACTAACCAGTAACGTTGATTAGTTGCTTCAACAGTAGAAGTTCTATTTTTAATAGAGACTTGTTCAGGGTTCTTCAGATGTTTTTTAGCAATCTTACGAATTTCATTTGGCATGGTCGCGGAAAACAATACTATTTGTCTATCATTGGGTGATTGTTCAAGTACCCATTCGACATCATCGATAAAACCCATACGTAACATTTCATCGGCTTCATCGAGTACCAGGCAATCGAGTTCGTCCAGTTTTAGAGTTCCTCGGCGCATGTGGTCCATAACACGACCCGGGGTGCCGACAACCACATGCACTCCGCGCTTCAAAGGTTTGAGTTGAATGTTGTAATCCTGACCACCATAGATGGGTAATACATGAAATCCATTGATATGTTTTGCGTAGGTTTGAAATGCTTCTGCAACCTGAATCGCTAATTCTCTGGTTGGTGCTAGTACTAATACTTGAGGTAATTTCTTTTTCAGATTAATACGGTTGAGTAACGGTAATGCGAACGCAGCAGTTTTACCTGTTCCCGTTTGCGCCTGCCCAACCAGGTCTTTTCCCGCCATGATTAAGGGAATAGTTTCAGCCTGAATTGGAGAAGGGGTCTCATATCCCACATCCTTGAGTGCCTTTATTAATGGTGCACTCAATGTCATGTCATCAAAACTAATTGGGCTTACATCTTTGGTCATTCTAGTTATTTACCTTATGTCAGCTGTCAGGTTTCTTTGTATCAGCTGTTAGTGCGCGCGCGCATTATAGTATTTAAAGACAATTATTTCATTCATTGCTTTGCAAATTTAACTAAATACTCGGTCTGATCTGCAATGATTCTAGAATAACGGGAAATTTTTCATGTACAAACTCAATTATTTTCAATTAAACAAGAAAACCATCACGGTATTTAAATACCATTGAATCTGCATATCGGGATTCGACTGATTCCAATTTGCAGTGTTATTCAAACCAATGTATCTGGAATAATTGGGTCGATCTGCTTCGGCGCTTGTAGAATTAAGGTGTCGATAATTTTCTGTGTTCCACTGGATGCCGATGTTTCTCGTGCTTCCAGAATTTCAGTGCCTCCAAATATTGAATTAAATGATGGGATTAGTGCATCAATTCTTAAGATTTTTCAAAATAAAAGAATAAATCGCAATGTCAGAGTAGTATGGCCGTTTAATGTGTGCAGAGTTACAATTCTGACGATACATCAAGTATGCTTACATTGAATCCAAAAATTATACATTATATATAGGAGTATATTTTCATTGGCATCACAAAACGGTAGAACTCCCCCGGGCTGGGGAAATGGAGGTCAATCACCTCCCGATCTAGATGAAATGCTCCGACAGGGCAAAAATCAGCTAAAAAAAATGTTCCCCGGTGGTGGGTTGGGTGGCGTAATTTTGCCTGTCCTTATTTTATTAACACTTTTTGGGGCATGGACAGCCTATTACACTATCCCTAGCGACTCGGTTGCAGTCGTTCAGCGATTTGGAAAATATCTAAAGGAAATGCCGGCTGGTCTACATTTTAAATTACCGTTAGGGATTGATACGGCAACCATTGTTCCTGTGAAACGACAATTGAAGCAGGAATTTGGATTTACAACCCCCGGTGCGTCTGACCCATTTCAAAGTCCGTTTCCTGCCGATGTCAAGAAAGAGACTCAGATGGTTACCGGAGACTTAAATGCAGCATTGGTAGAATGGGTGGTGCAGTATCGGATACTGGAACCCGTTAAATATCTATTTGAAGTTCGTGAACCAGCTGAAACCCTCCGCTATGTTTCCGAATCAGTAATGCGTGAAGTTGTGGGTGATCGAACTGTCGATGAGGTCATTACTATTGGTCGTCAGGAGATTGAGGCAGAAGCGCTAGCAAAAATGCAAATTCTTGCAACCAAGTACACTATGGGCATTAGTATCGATCAAGTGCAATTAAAAAACATTAATCCTCCAACGCCAGTGCAAGAATCATTCAATGAAGTGAATCAGGCACAACAGGAGAAGGAGAAGTTAATTAATGAGGCACGGCGAGACTATAATAAAGTAATACCACTAGCTGAAGGTGAGAAGGACCAGCGAATCCGTGAGGCAGATGGATATCGCCTAAAGCGTATTAATGAAGCCGAGGGTGATGTGGCCAGGTTTAATTCGTTATTTACGGAATACACCAAGGCGCCCGAGGTAACCCGGCGACGTATATATATTGAGACCATGCAAAATGTCATGCCGGGAATCAATTCAAAAATTATAGTTGATGATAAGGCTCAAAGTATCTTGCCATTATTAAATCTAAATCCTCAGCAGGAACAACGATATGAATAATTTTAAGCAAGTAGTGGGTCTGGTAGTTATGGGTGTTATCTTTTATGTATTGATAGGTTCGATTTATACAGTAAGCGAAGTTGAACAGGTTATCATTACTCAGTTTGGCAAGCCTGTGGGGGAGCCGGTGACAGAAGCCGGGCTAAAATTCAAGATGCCATTCATACAAGAAGTGAATCCAATCGACAAGCGAGTGCTAGAGTGGGATGGTAATCCATCTGATATGCCTACCAAGGATAAACTCTATATCTCTGTTGATCTCTTTGCTCGTTGGCGGATCACCGATCCACTTCAATACTTTTTGCGGTTACGAGATGAGCGCAGTGCTCAATCACGTCTAGATGATATTCTAGGTAGTGAGACTCGTAACGCGGTTGCCAAGCATGAATTAATCGAAATAATACGTACCACGAGTGATCGTGTACCACTACGTGATTCTCTATTAACTGAAGCAGAGAGAGAGCTGAATATGGGACTATTAGTGCCCATACAGAAAGGTCGTAAGCTTGTTGAATTAGAGATCTTTAATGCTGCAGCTGAAAAGGTACAGGTTTTTGGTATTGAACTACTCGATATTCGATTTAAACGGATTAACTATAACGAAAGCGTTCGTCCTAAAATTTATGATCGCATGATTAGTGAACGTCGACAGATTGCGGAACGTTTTTTATCAGAGGGAAATGGTGAAGCCGCCAGGATTCGCGGCAACCGTGTACGTGATCTAAATAAGATCCAATCTGAGGCATATAGAGAGGTTGAGGAGATACGCGGTGTAGCAGATGCAAAAGCCACTGAGATTTACGCAACTGCCTATAATCAGAATACTGAGGCCGTAGAGTTTTATGAATTCACCCGCACTATGGATTCTTATAATACAATTATTGCTGACGACACTACCTTGATTCTTTCTACAGACAATGATCTGTTCAAATTCTTAAAGGGCATGAGTCCAGAAAGTAATGACGACAATATTGATTAATTCAGGAGAGCAAAGATCTGTTAGCGGCAGAGTATTGTTATAATGTTTTATACAAGAATAAGAATCCTTATAAAAAATTGCTTTAATTAATGTAAATTCAACTCTGCTCTGGGTTAAAATCAAAAGTTAATCTATTTGC
>CAUZRI010000143.1:0-4955 GCA_963582285.1 Gammaproteobacteria bacterium
TGCGATTGGTCGCACCAAGTAATCAATCTACGGATGTTGGGCAATCAAATGCTACATTTGATACAACTGGACAGGGTAATGCAGACAATATACTAGCTAATGAACAGCTAGAGGCATTGTTATCAGAGAATAACGATCTGAGAAGCCGGCTTGATGAATCTGAGGTACTAATACAGGATCTCAGGCGTTTACTTGAATTGCAAGATGATGAACTCGCAACTATTCAGCAGCAAGTTGTAGGAGGAGAAGATCAGACTGAAGATTTGATTATGAGTGTGGAAGATCAGATTGTAATTGATGAAGATATTGATAATGTTGAAACAGAAGAGGATCAGATAGAGCTCGTAGATGAAGCAATAACCAGCCTTAATTTAACCAATACCTTGCCCAGATTATCAACCATCTCGGAACCAATTGAAACCGAAATACCTCCAGCTATGTCTACAACTCAGACAGAAACCATGGCTACGGATGCAAGTTTAGTTGATCAAATTCTTCGTTTTGTATTTGGCAACATGATGTTGGTAGGTGGTGCGATTGGAGCGATAATATTGAGTGTTTTAGGATTTATGTTTATTCGTAAGCGCAAAGGCGAATCAGCTGATGGAGATGAGACAGTAGCGGTTACTGATTTTCCAGATTTTGAATTTACCGACGAAGCGACAGATATGCCTGAAAGTTCGTCTGAAATGGATGTTGAAGCAGATGTAGTGGATGAAAACGATGCAGATAAAAACGCATTACTAGGAGAAGTAGAATCTGACCAGGTATCAAATGAGATTGTTGATACCCCAGAGGTTGAAGCTGCTGCTGTAGAAGAACCTGAAGATGATCCCCTAGCTGAAGTTAATGTATTTCTAGCGTACGAGCATTTTGACCAAGCAGAAGAGTTCGTCAGGGATGCAATATCGAATTCCCCTGAAAATCTTGATTTCCATAGTAAATTACTTGAGGTCTTTTATTCTTCAGGTGACAAAGTCAAGTATGAGGAAGAATTCAGGGTTGTAAATGACCTTGTAAGCGGAGAAGGTCCGCATTGGGAAATGGCTCAAATAATGTGGCAGGAGATCTCTCCCAATCGAGTCTTGTTTGCTGAGCCAACTGATGGTGAGGCTGATGAGGGAGATGCTAGTGAAGCAAAAGGTGGAGGTATTGTTGATTTAACAGCAGATGATGATGCTGGTGGAATAGAGCTAGACTTAGGCACTGAGAGTGGCAACGATGATGACGCTGGTGGAATAGAGCTAGACCTGGGCGCTGAGAGTGGCGACGATGATGGTCTGGAAATCTCTCTGGATGATGCAGATGATGACGCTGGCGGAATAGAGCTAGATCTGGGCACTGAGAGTGGCGACGATGATGGCCTGGAAATCTCTCTGGACGGTGCAGATGATGACGCTGGCGAAATAGATCTAGACCTGGGTACTGAGAGTGACGACGATAATGGTCTGGAAATTTCCCTTGATGAGGGAGGAGATGATGGTATAGATCTCGATATGGAAATAGAGAGTGAACCTTCAGGTGATGATATATCTCTTGATTTGAGTATTGAAGAAGACGCCTCCGTACCTGAAATTGAAATAGATAGTACAACAAATATTCTAAATGAGATCAGTTTTGACTTGGATGAAGTCAACGATGACGATGATGAAGACCATACCGTTTTTGTTCCAAGGACATCTGATGCAAGTGAACAAAGTGTAGAAGATGAAGTAGCTACCAAGCTTGACTTGGCGAAGGCCTATGTTGAGCTAGGTGATAATGACAGTGCAAGTACCATACTCGACGAAATCATTGCTGATGGTAATGATGCACAACGTCAGCAGGCTGAGAAACTTAAAAGTCAATTATCCTGATAACGACTAGAAGTATAGTCACAGTCAGTACATCTATCTTACATACACAGTGAGATCTGTATTAAAAAATCCTGATATTAACGATTATCTTACATTGTCATGAGAATTGTCGCCGGCGTTGAATATTGTGGCGCTAATTTTTATGGATGGCAGCGACAATATGGACGACGTACTGTGCAAGAATGTGTGGAGAAAGCTCTCACAGCCGTCGCAAACCACCCAATACAAGTCAACTGTGCTGGACGGACCGATTCTGGTGTCCACGCGATACAACAAGTTATTCACTTCGATACAATTGCTGAACGTGAAAACCATTCATGGTCATTTGGTGCAAATAGTAATTTACCCGATGATATCAATATTAACTGGGTTAAACCTGTAACAGATGAATTTCATGCACGTTTTTCAGCAGTATCCAGGCGATATAGATATTTTATTCTCAATAGAAGAACACGTACCGCATTATTTAAAGATTTAGTTACCTGGGAACATTTAGCTCTTGATGAGAATAAAATGGTTGAAGCAGGTAAGTTTTTAATTGGCAAACATGATTTTACTTCATTTAGAGCATCAGCATGCCAGGCTAAAACTGCTGTCCGCAATATTATTAAATTAGAAATTTATCGCGAACATGATTTGGTAATAATAGACATCGAAGCTAATGCCTTTTTACATCATATGGTTAGAAATATTGCCGGGGTACTAATTATGATTGGTACAGGTAAACATTCGCCAGAATGGGCAAGAGAGGTGCTCGATGCTAAGGATAGGTCACTAGGTGGTGTCACTGCCAATGCCAATGGACTTTATCTTGTAGATATTTTCTATGCCGAAAAATTTAATATACCAAGAGCAAATGGATTAACACCAGTAATAATAAAAAAAATATTTTAAGGTTATTACCAAATTATACTATTCCACATATCCAATTATCGTTACAGAACAATGATATGGAATTTTTAGAATGATTTCAGATTGACCTATATTTTTGATTATTTATATATTGACGTTGGTACTAAATCTAAATTATGGGAAAATATAGATCTATAAATAACGCCATCTTAATTATAAAATAATATTTTAATGAAAAGGGTTCGTGTCAAAATTTGTGGTATCACTCGACCTGAGGATGGTATTACAGCTGCCCAGGAGGGAGCAGATGCAATTGGTCTTGTGTTTTATCCCCTTAGTAAACGCAGAGTAACGATAAGCGTGGCAAAAAGTATTATCAATGAATTGCCTCCATTCGTAACTACGGTAGGATTATTTGTTGATGCAACAGAGGAAGAAGTAAATTCTATTTTGCATGAGGTAAACCTGGATTTACTTCAATTCCATGGATCAGAGACACAGGAGGATTGCTTACGTTATAACAAACCATATATAAAAGCTGTAAGAATGAAAGAAGGTATAAATCTAATTGAACAGGTAAATATTTATGATAAATCAATTGGAATCCTGCTAGATGCTTTTGTGCCAGGTGTAGCAGGTGGATCTGGAGAGACATTCAACTGGGAGTTAATTCCAGATAATATTCAAAAACCGTTAATTCTTGCAGGTGGCTTAAACTCTGAGAATATAAGAAATGCAATTGATCGTGTTAAGCCATATGCGGTAGATGCTAGTAGTGGTGTAGAATCTGAACCAGGAATCAAAAACAGAGAAAAAATAACAAAATTTATTAAATATATTAGGAATTCGTCATGAATAACCGGCAAAGACTGATTGATATAATATTTGAACATAATTTAGACAGATTAAGCGTTGGGGAATTGTTAAAAGTTAAACATGACACTGTAAATAAATGGTTATTATCAAATGAATCAAAGTCTAATGTTGAAATTCCTGATATGGCAATAGAATTACTAGAATACAAACTTGGAATTGTACCTGATGAGGATGCTCCATCAGAACCAGGGTTATGAGCTAAGATGAGTTGGTTAAATAAACTGTTACCATCAAGAATTAATACCAATGGTAGTAGACGTCGTACCGTGCCGGAGGGTGTATGGACAAAATGCACTTCATGTAATTCAGTTTTGTATCGTGCTGAACTGGTTAGAAATATGGAAGTATGTCCAAAGTGTGGACATCACATGTTGATACATGCAAGGCCACGTCTTGAAAATTTTCTTGATGATAACTCAACTACTGAAATAGGAATAAATATCAAACCTTTTGATAAGTACAAATTTCGGGATAGTAAAAAATATAAAGATCGACTTAATCAAGCGCAGAAAGTAACCGGTGAAAATGATGCATTGGTTGTTATGAAAGGATCTTTGAAGGGATTATCAATTGTCGCTTGTGCATTTGAATTTAGTTTTATGGGTGGTTCAATGGGATCTGTAGTTGGTGAACGATTCGTACTGGCGGTGGATGCGTGTCTTGAAGAAGGTCTGCCATTCGTCTGTTTTGCCGCCAGTGGAGGAGCGAGAATGCAAGAAGGATTATTTTCGTTAATGCAAATGGCAAAAACAACTTCAGCACTAGGTCAACTACGAAAACGAAAGTTACCATATATATCAGTATTAACCAATCCAACAACAGGAGGTGTATCGGCTAGTTTATCTACACTTGGTGACATAAATATAGCTGAACCAAATGCGTTAATTGGATTTGCTGGACCAAGAGTTATAGAGCAAACTGTTAGAGAAACACTGCCCGAAGGATTTCAACGCAGTGAATTTCTTTTGGATCATGGAATAATTGATATGATCGTAGATCGTAATCAATTGAGAGATAAAATTGCATTGTTGGTTGCAATGCTTATGCATAAATCATTACCTATCGAATAACACATCTATTTAAAATACAAGTCACAATCATAAATGAGTATCACTGATTTAGCCTCGTATAAAAAGCTATCTTCTCCAAGGCATAATACTCTGGATCAGTGGTTGGCTTGGCAAGAGAAACTTCACTTTACTGCTATTGAAATGGGGTTGGACCGCTGTCGTAAGGTTGCAGAAAGCATGCAACTTTTACCACCATCTTTTTTTATTATCAGTATTGCTGGGACGAATGGAAAGGGGTCGTCGGCTGCTATGCTTGACACTATTCTTCGGGATGCAGGATACAAAGTTGGACTTTATACTT
>CAUZRI010000144.1:0-4949 GCA_963582285.1 Gammaproteobacteria bacterium
TCATAATCATTACCTTGATTATTGGCAGAAATAACTGCCCGGCAAGCTGAATACGTTGCACGTTTTGGTTTACATTTATCCCAAAAGTCAAAGTTGAATTCAATACCAGGTAGTTTTTCTTGAATGCTTTGCCATTGGTGTTTGATATAACTCTGCATATCTTCAGACATATCTTCTTCAGTATCAGCTGCCAAGCCTCCCAATAATCTTTTTACTTTCACATCATCTGGTAGGTTAACAACGATATCTTCATAGATTTCTCGAAAGGCCCAGCACCAACTGCACATAGGATCGTGTATATAATAAAGTGTTACGGCCATTGAACTATTGCATTTAATTAGTTAGAACAACCAGTTCGGCAACCACAGCGATATAGAGGGGATATAGGTGACCATCACGAGAAACACGAGTAGGACTGACAACCATGGCAATGCTGCGCGTACTACCTGCATAATAGACATTCCGGTTATACCAGCAGTCACGAACAAGTTCAGCCCTACAGGTGGCGTTACCATACCAATTTCCAGATTGACGACCATAATAATGCCAAGATGTATGGGATCAATACCAAGTTGAGTTGCAATAGGTAGAAGAATTGGCGCAAGAATCAAGATAATTCCGGTTGGTTCCATGAAATTTCCTGCAATCAACAACAGGATGTTTACCACGATTAAAAATTGCCAGGGCGACATTCCCATAGAAATAATCTGTTCGGCGATCTCCTGTGGAATACGTTCTGTGGTTAGTACGTAAGCAAACAGCAATGCATTTGCAATAAGGAACATCAGCATTACGGTTACCTTCGCAGCATCCAGTAATACTTTTGGCACCTGTTTTATATTGATGTCCCGGTAAACAAAGACTGCAACAAAAAAAGCATAGACCGCAGCAACAGCCGCAGCCTCTGTCGGTGTAAAGATACCGCCATAGATTCCACCAAGAATAATTACCAGTAGCAGCAATCCCCATAAGGAATTCCGCCCGGCAATCAATATCTCTTTAAGAGATGCCCTGGGTTGCAGCGGGAGATCAAGCATCCGCGCTCGTACATAAATAGCAACCATCATCATCAATCCTAGCACAATGCCAGGGACCACTCCGGCCATAAACAGTTTGCCCACAGAACTCTCGGTTGCCGCCGCATAAACTACTATGACAATTGATGGTGGAATGAGAATACCCAACGTTCCAGCATTACAAATAACACCGGCGGCAAACTCCTTTGAGTAACCAGACCGAACCATACCTGCAATGACGATGGAACCTACCGCAACAACAGTAGCAGGTGAGGAGCCGGAAACCGCTGCAAACAACATACATGCAAGCACTGATGCCATGCCGAGTCCACCGCGGAAATGACCGATGCAGGCATTGGCAAATAACACCATGCGTCGTGCTACTCCACCTGTGGTCATGAATGCACCCGAGAGAATAAAGAAGGGAATTGCAAGCAGCGTAAAATGATCAGACGTATTCAACAATTTTAATGATAGTGAAGCGAGTGAAGCCTGACCAAAAAACATGATTGTCAGCACAGATGACAATCCTAACGCAACGGCAATTGGCATACCTATCAGCATAAATACAAATAGCATGATAAACAGAATTACAGTGGTCATGGTCGCCCCTGCTGCGAGGGAGGGTCGTCATCTATACGTGGTTTCAACGCTTCCTTGACCTCATCACCAATCAAATGCGTTTTTTTACCGATGATGATCCAATAAAGGACTTGACTAAAACGAACGGTAAGCAGCCCGAAGCCTATAGGTAAAGCCAGACGTGGAATCCAAATTGGAATAGGCAAATCCTGGGCGTCATTTCCTATTTCGTAGATCACTGTAACGTAGCGCCAACTACCAACAAAAATAATCACAGAGTAGGCAATGCACAAAACCGTAGCAACAATGGTTACAACTCGACCGGCGCGAGGGCCAAGTAACTTAACTACTGCATCCATTCCGATGTGTGAACCTATACGCACGCCGTAAGCCATGCCAATAAAAATCAGCCATGCGAAGAGAAATGAGACAAGTTCCACTGCCCACACGAAGCTGTAATTGAATACGTAGCGTGCAATCACTTGAGCAAAAGTGATGAGTGTCATCGTTGCAAGGAGAAAGGCTATCAAACCCTCTTCCAATTGTTCTAACCAGCGCCACATGGCGTTGTACTTCCCCCCGGAATTAATTATTTGCCTTTAGCGCAGCGTCTATAACATCCTTGCCAATCTCTGATTCGTATTTATTCCATACCGGTTCCATGGTCTCACGCCAGATACTGATATCCTCAGAAGAAAGTTGTTGAATTTTTGCCTTACCCGCATCCACTATTGATTGACGATCACGGTTATTAATATCATTTGCCAATTTGTTGCCATATTCTGTCGCTTCCGTCATAGCCTCTGCTAATCCTGTTCTAATGTCCGCCGGCAAATTATCCCACCAGCTGGCATTGGTAATCACCATGTAGAGAATAATGCCATGGTTGGTTTCGGCCATCGTTTCCTGGACCTCAAAGTACTTCTGGGTATATATATTTGACCAGGTGTTCTCCTGACCATCCACTACGCCGGTTTGCAGTGCCTGGTAAACCTCACCGAATGCCATCTTTTGTGGGTTCGCGTCAAGAGCACGAAACTGGGCCTGGAGAACATCTGATTCCTGAATACGAAATTTAAGTCCCTTCACGTCCGATGGACGTTTCAATTGTGGTCTGTTGGTAGACAATTGCTTCATCCCATTCAACCAGTAAGCCAGACCCTGGATTCCTTTATCGTGCATGGAGTCAAGCAAGCTTGTACCAACGGGACTAAGTTGAAATCGATTTACAGCCTCCGAATCTTTAAAAAGAAAAGGCAGATCAAAAATCTGTAGTTTTTTGGTGTAGCGATCAAACTTGGAGAGCGATGGTGCCATCAACTGAATATCTCCAAGCAGCAATGCATCCAACCCCTGGTCGTCATCAAAAAGCTGAGAATTTGGAAATATTTGTACTTCAACCTTGCCAAGGAATTTCATTTCAGCAAGTTCCTTGAATTTCAGGGCGGCCTGGCCTTTGGGTGTACTTTCAGCGGTAACATGACTGAACTTGATTGCCATAGGTTGTTCTTCGCACCCGGTTAAAACCAGGAGTGCTAGCAGGCCGATTAGTGTCACAAAAATTCTCATATTTTACTCCATGGGTTTGGCATATTTATGCCACGTGGGATAGCGTCAAAATCGGATTCCTCCAGAAGAAACGAGGTATTTTTACTTTTACTTCCGGTAAAAAAGTGAATCATGAGGTTAGCAAATACCCTGTAACTTGGCAAACCTGGCATGAGTATCTCTAACTTTATCGGTACAACATTTAATTTATTCATTCGCTTGTTTTTTCCTTGTCTGTTTCCAGCTCAGCAGTCATGGATCGTGTGCCTTCACAATCATCGGCCCAAAGAGAAACCTTACCATTTTTCAGTTGTTGCCCATATATAGAGAGGGGATATCCCTCAAAAAGCGGGTTTTGGGCAATATAGTCGAATTTACGGATTTTTTTTCCAGGATTATTACGTTGATAAAAATCGACTAACAGTGTTGCAGTGAGCGGCGCATGTACCAAAAGTCCTGGATAACCCTCTTCACGCACATAATCTTTATCAAAATGTATTCTGTGGCTATTGAAGGAGACGGCAGAGTAACGAAACAGGAGAGTGGAATCGGGGACAATAGTTCTTGACCAGTCACAGTCATGCCTCTGTTCGGATTGTTCACTCACACTGATAACTGGTTTTTTGACCGATGCAGTTGAGGCATCGCGATAGACTATGTCCTGTTCATCTTGCAGCATTAACACATCATCCTGTAAATACTCATGGCAGAGCGTCACGAATGTCATTGGTCCACCCTTACCTTGCTTATCAACTATATTCTTGATAGTTGAACGATGTGTAATCAATTTCCCTATGGGCAATGAGTGAATATAGCGTACACGCCCACCCACCCACATACGTCGTGGATATTGAATGGGTGGAAAAAATTCGCCCAATTTCTCATGGCCATCATGTCCAAGTATTGATTGTTGCGTATATGGAAACATGGCACACCAGTGGCCCGTGAGAGGAACCTGACCATCAGGCCAAGGCGGTTTTTGATAATCCAGTAGTGCGGACAGACCCTTCATACGATCCGCTGAAATTTCGATTTCTGATTCCTGCATCCGGCCTATGTATTCAGGCCATTGTGTTTCGGATCCCATGGTTGATTACCTGTGTCTGCTAATAAATCTGAAATTACTTTTCACGAAACTCTGCCTTGATGCGATCCGTATGTTCTCCAAGGGCAGGCACGGGCAAACTGACCGGAGGGTTATCATCGGTTACCACCCCGCTTGCCGTTAATTCAATCGATCCTCCAGGTGAAGCGACATTTACGACGCGCCGTTGAGGATGTGACAAAACATCATCCAGGGTATTCAGGCGGCCACAGGCAATGTTATTTTTTCTGAGCAGATCCATTAATTCCGTTTGTTGATAATGTGAAAATACTGAGACAATAATGTCATCCAGAGCGCCACGGTTAGTAACTCGCATTGCAACACTTTCAAAACGAGTATCTACGGTCAAAGACTCATCATTTAATATGTCTCGGCAAAACATTTTCCATTCGCGTTCATTTTGAATGGAAAACACGACCCCTTTCCCGTCACCAGAAGGATACATACCATAAGGGGCGATACTTACATGATTCATGCCCGCTCTTTTTGCCTCAACGCCGCCATATGCCTTTTGTAATAGCGGAACATTCATCCAGTCAATTATCACATCAAACAAAGATACTTTTATATGTGTCCCACTGTTTGTATTAGAACGACGAATTAGCGAGCGTAAAATCGCGGCATAGGCCGTCATGCCGGTACTTATGTCACACAACGATATCCCCACTCTGGCAGGACCCTCGGGGGTCCCTGTTACG
>CAUZRI010000145.1:0-4825 GCA_963582285.1 Gammaproteobacteria bacterium
TCGAATTCAGAGTTGTTTAGCATGCGCCAGAATGTCTCGCCGGGAACCATAGGCAAAAAATTTAAATTCACACCCTCTACCTTAACCGTACCATCGAACAAGGCTTGAGTGCGATCATAAAGACCACAGGCGAGAGTCAGATTTAATTTTGCCATATAATTTTTATCTATCAGTCACGGATGTCTTGTAAAAACCATTCTGTAGGAATTTTGTTTCCAAGTTTCCTGGCCAATGCAGCTTCATAAACCAGTCCACTCACCGCAGCAAACTGTAGCCCCTGATTCCCACCATTTATATAAACAGTAATTTGTTTATCATTTGTTCTTCCCGGTACTCGGGAATAGGCAAGGTCATTAAAATCAGGGAAATCTCGCCTGAATAATGTTTGATGTTGTTCCTCTGGCAGACGTTTCATTTCCTCTACGGTACCAGCAATATATGCCAATGGACTCCCACCTACACCTGATTTTACTCGAGGCCCGGCATCGTCTTTTCCTATCGCCGCACCAGCGATACCCTGACGAATAACAATATCTGCCTTTTCAAAGATATCTTCTGTTAACTCAAACGGCCCTAGATTCACCAGATGCATACCCGGCGTTAACCATTCGGCCTTGACGGTAGGCACCATACTGCTGGTACAGGTAGCAAGGATATCCACCTCCTCCACGGCTAACTCGGGGGTTTCTACTGCTGTCACTGTGATCCCATGTAGCGCAGACATTTCATCTGCGTACAGTTGTCGATTGTGAGGGTTCGGACTGTACACCTTGACATGCTTTAAGTTTCGCACCTGACAAAAGGCATCTAGATACGTGCGCGCCATGCCACCGGATCCGAGAATACCAAGCTTGGTAGAATCGTCTCTGGACAAATGTTTAGCGCCAAGACCCGCACCTCCCCCAACACGCATGTGCTGTAATTGCCCATCGTTAATTATAGCGAGCGGTTCTCCATTACGTGTAGAAAACACCATAATCAGCCCGCAGTAGGTACCCGGTTCCACGCAGTATTTGTCTTCTCGCTCCAAGCCACTATGTTCATCATCAGACCAGGTCATCACATCTGATTTCATGCGAATGGCGAAATAAGGTCCCGGCACACTGGTTGCTCCCTCCATAGTACCCCATCGCCAATAACCATCATCCCGTTCACAGGGTACATACATATCAATTCGTGGGCGGTGTGCAGAGCTACCATCATCCAGACCCAAAAATGATTCTTCCTGTATGCGGATACATTCAGACATGGTCAGTAAAAATTTAACATCATCATTATTGATAATTAA
The DNA here is from genome assembly GCA_963582285.1 of Gammaproteobacteria bacterium. Classification (GTDB taxonomy): domain Bacteria; phylum Pseudomonadota; class Gammaproteobacteria; order Eutrophobiales; family Eutrophobiaceae; genus Eutrophobius. Next base: position 1,289 of record CAUZRI010000145.1, read on the forward strand.
CATAAATATTTTCCTAGAGTGTTGTAACACACATCGCGATATCTGAGACTAAGCAGACCAGAACAAAACATTTAGAATAATTACCGACTTGCTATACAGGTAAAAAACATACCTTTGAATCAGATACTACCTGATGAATTTTTCAGTGAGGACGTGTTTAATCTCTTCTATTCGCTCGACTGATAGTCCTGCAAATATTCCCTGAACGAGTTTTTCTTGATCTTCTGCTGACATATAGTTAATAGGTCGCTTTCTTTCATCAGCCATTGCAATAAATTCCTCATCAGTGAGTATCTCCTGTAAGATCTTACGAAGATAAGTTACCTTTTCCGGGTCCACATCCCCATGGGTAACAAATGTCCTGCCTACTTCAGTAATACTAGACCTGAAATCAATCCATCCCTGACCTGCTTCCGTCATATCTGCAAGTTCAAAAATCGTTGGAACATTCGGGAAAAAAGTTTGATCACGTGTACGGCTTAATGTCGCTACTGCAACCACCCCCTCATCTCCAGAGCCAACGTAGTTTATAGCAGAACTATTGCTGACTACGATTCCATCGACCTCGCCGCGTACTACTGCCAAAGCTACTTCACTACTTCCGGAATATCCTGTTACGATGCCAAATTGATCACTATTGAGACCCAATGCCTCTGCCATTGAAGCCTCGGCATCGGACAAATTATCCGTTAAACCATTGGCACCCCATGTGGAACCTTCTTCTTTAACCGTCCTTATTACCTCCTGAAATGTCCTTTCTGGATTCGTGGTACTCCACAAAACTATAGGTGTATCTACCTGTGCCCTACCCAACCAATTTAATTCCGTTATATTAAATCTCGTCCCAGGTCTATTGGTTAATTGAGCAAGTACGGCAGATTCACCACCCAATAACATTATGCCAAGACCTGTTGGTCGTGCCTGCACCAGGCGATTAAGGGCCAGGAGTCCACCTCCACCTGGCTGGTTTTCAACTACTACCGTACCACCCGTTCGTTTCTCAATCTCTGTACCAATCATTCTGGCATATTCATCAAAACCACCACCAGGGTTATAGCCAACCATGATATGTAGCACTTCGTTTTGATAAAATGTTTGCGGGTCTGGACCAGGTTCCGAATTATCGGAACCGGATTCACTACTACAACTTGCGAGTAAAAATAATAAACAAAATAGTAACGTCCTTTCTATTTTGATTATGAGCTTACTAGTGGATTGCATTAAACTCCCCCCCATTCATTTCGGAATTGACCCGCTCTAATGTACCAGGAGAAAATTATCCTGGATTTAAAATTATGGTTTACCGGTATTGATACCTGATAGCAAACCATCCATTAACCGGATCAAGTAGTATTGAAGTTGTCCATCTTCGGTTCGATGTTGTTTTTTTTCATCTCTTCCAGCCAGATTTTATGAATTCGTGTATCTTGATCTTCGTATTCAATTTGATCTCCGCCGTCCTTGATACTGGTAGATACTGCACCGTTTTCACCTGGCTTTAATCCAATTAACGAACGACGTTTGTCCACAGTAAGTGGATATCGTAATCCGCCCACCCCAGTTGCCAGATATCGGGCTGGACTCTGACTAGTATTAAAGTGTTGATGAAACTGGCGATCAGCGGGTGGAAATACCACGCCATGTTTCCAGTCGATACGAAGAAAATCCTCTTCACCATCAAACCAAAGTAATGAATATCCATGACCGGAAACACACATAACATGAAAACCAGGACCATGGCGATGGCCCTTTTTGTAAGTCCCCACAGGCATCTCGGATATATGCGCATGCATGGAGCTATCTGCCAGAACAAACATGATATTAGAACCGCCCGCGCCACGGTCTCCCCAGGATTTAAGTTCGATGGTCGAAAGGTCAGGCACGAAATTGGTTTCCCACATATGATTACCCTGTTTGACTGTAATCAGATCTCCCTCACCAGTGTAATACTTGGCCTTGCCGCTACGCTCTATAAAATCAAAATCGTTATCAAATATAAATGCCTCGTTATGAAATGTATTCATTACCATAGGCATGTCAGTGGTACTTACCAAAAGTGCTTTTTCCTGGCCGCTGGCATTAAAGTGACGATGTTTTGCATTTAACGGTACTGCAAACAGCCCTTTTGGCCCCCATTCAAATGTATGTTTTTCACCAGTTGACAGCTCAACCTGGGTGCTACCCCTACCTTCCAGTACGTAATATACATCTTCATATAAATGTTTCATGGGTGCCGTTGAGGCACCTGGAGCGATCTCAAATAAAAACATATTACTAAAATCACAACGACCCCTGAGATGAACTGCGGCCCCTTTACACTCATGTCTGGGCCAGTTGCCCGTGGGTACTGTAAATAAATCCACACCATAATCTTCAGTAACAGGTAGACCTTCATTTTCAACCCAATCAAGATACGAATCTATGCCATATCTTGGAATATCCTCTGCGCTCATCTTTACCCTCGCCTAATCGCTCTTTATATGTATGATGCCAGTTTGTTGTCAGATTATATGCATATCAGAGTAGAAGCGCCATCAGATGACACTGAATAACCGTAAATTGACCAACATTGAGTTATTTAGATTTTGTAAATTTAATACTCAGATTTGAATCCAAAAATATATATCCGAAAAGTGCAAGGCTGGAAATCACCATGAAGATCCAGCTAACATCATTTCTTTGACGTTGGCTAATACCTGAATCAATAAAGGTATCTTCAAGTGCATTATCTCTAAGGTAACTTACCAGGTTCTCCGTTTCGCCTTCGCCAAAGTACTGGCCGTTTGTGGATGATGCTATAAATTGCAAAGTCTCTGACTTGAGGGGAATAGTTATGAGCGTATCCTCTTTCACAATAAACTTGTCTACACATTTACCATTTTCCTTAATTGGTATTGCTGTGGGTTCAAGATTCCCAATTCCAACTGGAACAACCTTAAGTTCATGTTGAGCCAACTTGCTAATCGTTTCCTCCATATTACGCTGATAATCGCCCTTAAGATTACCATCGGTCAAAAGAATAATATATTTCAGGTTTTGATAATGTTCTGGTAAATTTTGCTTTTTATGAGTAATTGTTGATAGGGCCTTACCTAACTGTGTTGCTGTACGATCAAATATTAATCCATCAAATATTCCCTGCTCGATAACTGTATCCAGATATGCGTGATCAAATGTCAATTGTGTTATTGGGAATGCAAGTCTTTCGTAAACAACTATTCCGAATCTAGCTTCGGGAATATCAGAAACAACGTCCTTCATAACGATCTTGGCGCGATCAAGATACGAAGGTTGGCTACAGGATTTTCTTGCCTGCATGCTGCGAGAGATATCTACCAGAAAAAGGAAGTCGGCCGTTTTTTTTAGTTGGCTGTATGGTCTCGCAGTAATCATCACCAGAGAGGTAACCAACATCAAGGCCAACATAGTTTTTGCTATATGATAAAACTTGTTTGCAGGCTCACCTTTAAATGCGCTAATTACCTGAATAGTTTTTAATCTTCCCTTCCACAATACAAACAATAACGGGATGAGAAT
>CAUZRI010000146.1:0-4823 GCA_963582285.1 Gammaproteobacteria bacterium
ATTTTTATGATTCCCAACCAAGCCGAAAGCACACGAAGAACCAGTGTGCTAGGTAGCATTGCTGTCTGCTCGTTCCTGCTTTTATTTTTCAGTTATTCTTTCGGCGTTCCGTCACCGTTCATTCCCATGGATTCATAGCGTCGCCACCCGGCAAGTATACCGGCGAGTCCGTGATTGCCTTCGTGACAAGCATATTCATACAGCGGGTCGTCGATTCGACGCATAGGAAGTCTTGCCGACCAGCTCTCATCCCAGGACTGCGAGTCTTCCACGGTAAAATCGTAATCCAGGGTATTTTCATCTATCCAACTAAAACGCTCTTCCACCTTCAAATTTGGGGAGGTTCCACGCCAGCCGTAATAATAGTAATAATTTTGCGTATTGATCACCAAAGTATCACCCTCCCAGTGAGCAACTGAATCACCTTCCCATTTCAGCTGTCGGGTGTGATGCTCACTATCCAGCCTGATGATTCGCGCATTGTGAATCATTTCACTCACGATAACGATGTGATCTTCGGTTTGTATAAGCTGCATATTATTGTTGTAGGAACCAGACACCATGGGTGGACCCGTTCGCGCGTTCATCATGCAGCGATCGTTCAGCGTTCGCGCTTCGGGCCCAAGACTCAGCCGGTTCATCTCAGCGATTTGGCCAGAGCGTTGGCGACCCGCTGCGTTTAGAGGAGGGATTCTGCCATTGGGCGGGTCATAAACCAGTGAAGTTCTGCGATCAGCAACTGTTTCAATGCCACGCTCATACCAGAATTCATTGTAGGAAATAACCCCGGGTGGGTAATTGGCACCTCCCACCGAGTCGATAATAAGGTCACGGTTCTGGCGCGTGTTTTCATACTTTTGCCACTCTACTGCCTCCTCCTCTGTCAGCGTCGCTTTGTCAGCCAGTTCTGGCGGTCGATTCAAAGGAGTCAGGGTTCTGAATGTGTACGTGCCCTGAAAGTCTGGCACGCCATGCTCAGTGCGGGGAATTTGCTCCGATTGCGCAATAAGAGCCGGTGCAATGAGCACACTGCTAAGCGCTAGACTCAGTTTGACCAGAATTCGATTAACCATGTAATACTCCGTTTCTAAAGCAATAAATAAGGAACTTAAAAGCAATACAATAAAACTACTCTTTTGTGGCTATTTTTCAAGAGATAAAGGAGACTTTTCTCGTCTGCTCTCAGATAAACCGCATAAAAAACCCGCAACAGCAGGTTTTTTATGCGGTCCGCCGGGCAGAACTCGAACCCGCAAGCCCAGGCTTAGAAGGGGGCATATCATCTCTATAATCGTTATATATGGACCTTCTAGAAAGTAAATCGGTATCCTCCTGCCATTCAATTACCTTATATTGGCTTCTGTCTTAGCCGAACGGGTGAATTTATCTAATCCTATTTTCTGTAAGCCTTTGTTCTTCTTATAATTTCGGTCTAGCTTTTGTAGGTCTTGTATTGTGGTAATCATCATCTGCAAATCGCTCAATACCTTCTTTACACCTCTTACCCTTGGGCGCCTAATTTCGCCTAATGATGAACCAGGCTTTAGTCTATTCGGCGGTCCTCTTCTTATTAGGTTCCCGTCTCTCTTTCAGTTCAACGGTACTCGTCCACGATAAGGAGTTAAGAAGCTTGAAAGAACTTCTTCAACGGGTGCGGGTAAAGGTTTTCTTGGTTTCACCTTTAAATTTGAAGATGTCTGTTTTGCGTCCCTAGTTCCTGTTACTTTGTGCAATGTACCCTCTAGTACAGGGAGATCTATCAGGTCATTCGGCTTCGTATATTCTCCTATTAACCCAACCGCTACAGCTTTCACTATTTCTTTCACCTCTCCAAGAGTTCTGCCCGAATGCACCAGCTTTAACATTGCATATTTCATCTCGTTTGGCGGTACGGCAATTATTAAATATTCCAGATGCGTTCTATGTGAGGTTTAAAGAGGAAGTTATCTAATAAGTATTTCGGATTTTGAAGTTCAAGCGAAAAGACATAAGCACCTTCAATCCATGAATCATCGCCTTCCTAAGGAATGATAGTTGTATGAAATTTCTGCCTCCATATCACTTAATCTATTAATGCATCATCAGGGAAGTGGTTTGTGATCAATAAACCTAAAAGAGGCTTTTTAATTTGCTTATTCTTTAGGTATTACTAATCCCCTATATTCACAACTAGAGGGGTGCCTGTGTAAACTATTAGGCCCTCATCGATCACCGTGTAACCAAAATATATATTTAACGAAACTGATGTTACACCTAAATTGGCGGCCACTAAATCGTCAAATACGCCGAGATCCTCAATAGCTCTCAAAGGCCTTGGCTCAATCGAACCAACCAAAACTGGCGCAGCCATATCTAGGTTAACGAATGCACCCTCAGCATTAACCTGAAAAGCCCCTAAAACCCCACCATCGACAATCATATGCGTCGTACCTATTTTTCCGACATGTTCTTGTGCGATGTTGATCGTGCCCTCGGTGGTTATTTTTTCATAAGATGTAAAGTTTGTTTTAAAACCTAGCTCGATATCCTTGATCGACCCTGCTAAAAATTTCGTGGTGTAAGACTTACCATCAGTTGAACTTGTTGGAAGTGTCGGGCGTGGTGGTGAAAATTGTTCATGTTGGTATCGAACAATCTTCATAGCCGCCACAGCATCAGCTCCGTTTTCACTATCAGAACGATCGACCCCGCAGGCCACCCCTACGACCTGAACATAAGGGGGATTGAGTTTTGTATATGAGCAATCCGCTCGAGAAGAATCCGAGAAGCGCTTAATGCCGACAGCGTCTCCAAACTTATCTTCATACGGCATGATAGTTGCAAACTCGTCTTGTATGGCGTGGCCTGTAGCCCAAGGAAAGGTACCTGAGGTCAAGGCATCATCACCAAATGTATCTCTTGACTGTTTTCTGGAATGACTATTGCCAAGCACGTGCCCTAGCTCGTGAGCCATAGTCAGCTCATCGATGTCGTAACCCCATCCGCCATAATGGATAAAGACTGTTCTCTTATCCTTATTAAACCCGAAATAGCCCCTGTTGTTTATTCCAGATGCGGCCTGACCTCCGGTAGGATCACCCCCCCCCTTTCCATCGAGTATCATCACATAATCTGCGCCTTTCAAAGCCCTTATCTTTTCACTGAATCGCCATTGATTCTTTCCTTTCTCACCATACTCCGCCATAACAGTCTGTGTGTCGTTCCACCTTTGACCGGTTGAGCAGCGCTCTGCAGTACAATTATTTTTGTAATCTAATAATTCATAGTGAACAATATTGAATTTTATTCCTGTGTTACTACCTTTGTAAATTTCGTTCACTATCGTAAAAGCACTATTAATCTTTGCCTCCGGATCAATGAAAATGTCTTCTTTGAAGTTTTCAGTGTAGAAAACAACTATATCAATTATGACATCCTTATGGGCGCCAGAATTTTTATCGGCAGCATCAGTTCCTAACAACCCTTCATTGAAATCGCTCACTCCATCGCCATCAGTATCTTTCAATACATCAGAAACTGGAATCGGCCCTTTGAAGCTGCCATCAGGGAAGGGAGAAATATAGTCATTTGTCACTAAATCGACAATTTGGACGGTGGGGTAGGACAATCCACCATAAATCAGGTCATCAATACTGAACCCAGACTTCAGTCGACTCTTCATTGTTATACTTGTACTTGAATTTGGAGCGATTGATTCGATATTACAGCGAATTGTGCCAGGTGCCTTCCAAACATCTGCATCCGCAAATGAACGCTCCTGACAGATAGCGGGCCAGTCAAATAAATTCGAATGATTCATGAAATTCGGAAATAGATTATACGAATCATCAGCATAAGGCGCTGTCACATCTAACTTCAGCGGATTCGTCTTAGTGTCTAATGGGTTTTCAATCGTAAATGTCCAGGTTAAATCTTTATTCATCTCCATATAATAGACATCCAGAAGATCAGCGGATATCTTTCCAGTCACGGCTGGTTCAGTTATCGCAGAAAAATGCCTCTCCAAGGAGCGACCACCTTCCTCTTTTTCGATTAATACATCATTAATAGGCGGGGGATTTAGTCGCCTTTCACTATAAAGCCAGCCTATATATGATTCTTCACCCGGATATTTCCTAGCAATTACCTGATAAGAATTACCTGGAGTGACAATTGATGCGAGAAAGTAAAGGTTACCAGCCGTCATTGAGATTGTCTGAAGCCCGGAAATAGAGTCATTAGCCCCATGCCACCCCAAATCTCCATTCGGGTAATTTAACGTGTCGGCAATCGAAAAATAAATTGATGCGCCTTCATATATTTTAATTTCAATTTGATCCGAACGTTCAAGCGTAGATAGATAGCTGAAAGAAACATCTATTGGTATAACAGCAAAAGCACTGCTCGGGATATCGATAGAATTTAAAAATTCTTCATCCTGAGATCCATCAATAATTTCCCAAACAGGATCACTAAAAGCCCCACTGGAAAAAAAATATAACCAACAGATAAGAACCCTAATGGTTAAAATGACTTTCTCATATCTTATACTCAGCTTCATTTTACACCCTTTAAAAGCATGTCCTATTATGTTTCTTCTGCAACTAACTAAAGAAACAATGAATTAATAAATAACATCATTAAGGCTAATGAGTCACCACTAAAATCATCGCTTAAGGAATTCTCATTTCCCTAAGCCACACAAAGAGATTGAGAAGAAAAATATTCTGGCGAGGAACCGTTAGCTAAAACATTTTCCCCAGCAAATTAACGATATTGAAGGATTAGTTTCTGATGCCCTATCCAAAAAAATACGGCTTGTAGCTACATCCTCCTGCTATCCT
>CAUZRI010000147.1:0-4819 GCA_963582285.1 Gammaproteobacteria bacterium
TTCTTCCTGTTTTATCCTGCAACAATCCTGTTAATCCTGTCTAAAAGTTTTTTTCTCTCACCTTAATTTATAAACAGGCAGTGCGCCATCTGCCGCAGTCTGGTAGGTAACGGTAAAATCTTTCAAGGCATTCAGAGCATCTTCAATATCTTTATCATCACGTATATAAAAAGAACTGATACCACAGCGATTTAAATAAAACACCTGATCCCTGAGCACATCACCTACCGCCCGCAGGTCCCCTTCAAATTTATATCGGTCACGTAGCAATCTTGCATGTGAATAACATCGACCATCCTTGAAAGCAGGAAATTCCAGTGCAATTAGATCAAACTGAGTTATGAAACTGACAATATCTTCGATTCGATCCTCGCCATTTATACAGATTGCTGTTTTACCTACACGATTATCAAGAGTGGTCTGGTTTTCCTTCCAGTATTTAAATGGAATAATAATATCTCCATCTGGAATCGTATCACCAGAATCGACTGTTACTATCAAAGACCACTCATCATCTTGAACCTGGTTATTTTTAATTATTCGCAAGGGACTCTACCTCTCCAATTTTACTCTGCATATACACTATCCTTGAAGGGTGTGATACCAACCCTGCGATAGGTATCAAGAAACCTTTCACCTTCCTGTCTAATTTCAACATATGCATCCAGTATTTTACCGATAGAATCTGCCACATCGGCCTTAGCAATCGCTGGTCCTAATCTGTCGCCCAAGCTTGCATCCATAGCTGCCGAACCGCCAACGGTTAGCTGATAAAATTCCTTGCCCTTTTTATCCACCCCAAGTATGCCAATATGTCCAACATGATGGTGACCACACGCATTCATACAACCTGACATTTTTATCTGTAAATCACCTATATCATGCAGGTAGTCCATATCATCAAATTTTTTATTAATCTGTGCTGCTATTGGAATTGACCCAGCATTTGCCAAGGAGCAGAAATCCAGCCCAGGACAGCAAATCATATCGGTTAACAAGCCTATATTGGGTGTGGCCAGGTGTTGTATGTTTAACTCAGTCCATAGACTAAAAAGATCACCTTGTTTGACATGTCCTAGCACCAGGTTTTGATCATGTGTGACACGTATTTCACTGGCACTATATTGATCAGCCATATCTGCCATAAAATCCATTTGTTCACCTGTCGCATCACCCGGTGGCGTACCCGGCGCCTTCAAAGATATGTACACTGCTCGGTAACCCGCAGCTTTATGGTCAGTGACATTTCGCTTAACCCAATTTGCGAAAGACTTATTTGATGCCATATTCTTATCAAAACTCGTATCGTTCTCTGCGTCTATTTGATATCCAGGTGATATGAAATAACTTTTAACCCGATCAATTTCTTTATCATCCAGCAGCAGAACTGATTCTTTGATTTGTTCCCACTCTTTCTCAACCATCTCTGCGAACTTTTCTGCTCCAATTGCCTTCACCAGGATCTTGATCCTGGCTTTATGCATATTGTCCCGACGCCCAAACAAATTATAAATTCTTAATATTGCCTCTAAATAGGACAGTAGATATTTTTTTTCTATGAAATCCCGAATTACAACCCCAATATGTGGCAACCGGCCTAGACCACCGCCTACAAGAATCTTAAACCCTGTTTCGCCTTCAGCATTTTTACTCAAAAAGATTCCGATATCATGCACGTGTACCGCAGCACGATCGTGCCCTGCCCCTGAAACCGCAATTTTGAATTTTCTTGGCAGATAGGAAAATTCAGGGTGAAAAGTTGACCATTGACGGATAATTTCGCAATACGGCCTGGGATCTTCAATTTCATCAACGGCTATACCTGCAAAATGGTCGGAGGTTACATTGCGAATGCAATTTCCACTGGTCTGAATTGCATGCATTTCCACAGTAGCAAGCTCAGCAAGGATATCCGGTACGGTCTCTAACCTTGGCCAGTTATATTGAATATTCTGCCTGGTACTAAAATGTCCGTAATTCTTATCATACGTGCGTGCAATATGCGCCAGCATGCGCATTTGAGTTGAGGAGAGTAACCCATAAGGGATAGCGACCCGTAACATCGGGGCATAACGTTGCAGATACAGTCCGTTCATTAATCGTAATGGTCTGTATTCCTCTTCAGATATACTACCCGCCAGAAAGCGCATGGTCTGGTCACGAAACTGAGCAACACGTTCATTAACGATGGTTTTGTCGTAATTGTCGTACTTATACATATTTTAAATAACTAATTATTAGGTCATTAGGATAGATTTAAGTCGTAAAAGATAGCAACATTTCTATATTCGTTAAAGTAATATATATGACTATAGATATAACGCTATAGTTCTTAGGACAACAATCGTCGTCTGCTTGATCAGAGTAGTTACAACAAATTTGAGGAAGCGAACTTTATACAGTAAGAATTTCAATATTAAAATTAACCACGAATTATCAGGTTGAAAGTCGATATCCTCTAATCTTTTGTGCCTTAGAGGAATTTGTATCGAGCAATTAATGCTCGACCCTTACGGGTTAAATAACCTTCACCGTCGATAAATCCACGTTCTGTAGCCATGGAATATAGTAATCTTGGTTTGTGCTTCGGCAAATACACCATTCCGTCACCATACCGATACTGGAGTATCGTTGCGATTTGAGATTCTGTTACTTCTGATTGTGCCACATGGTTTTGTACCGCAGACATTACTACTAACCCATCCTTTAAGTAAATCTATAAATAATAATAAGATACCAATCAAACTTATATAATTCATTTGATATTTAAAGTCAATATTATTATTTAACTTATTGTTTTATATTAGATTAACGCAACAACCTATAAATCTAATTTTGATATAAGATTGTCGTTAATATCGGATAATTCCAGAAAGAACTTAATACACCTGGCGCCTGTTGTTACTAGATATGTTGAGTACTACCCAGAGAGATGCTGCTTTGCCAAGTATTCTTGGCTTTGCATTTCAACCAACCTGCTTCTGGTGCGCTCGAATTCAAATTCAAGTCGCTTCCCTGTATATAAATCATTAATTAACACTTCAGCAGTTATAATTAATTTCACATTACGATCATAAAATTCATCTACCATGATAATAAAACGTTTCACCTTATCATTCATATCTTCGCCCATTTGGGGAACATTTTCGATTAGTACCGTCTGAAATTGCCGGGCTATTTCAATATAATCAGCAGGGCCTCTTGGACTGTTACAAATCGTGGAAAAATCGAACCAGACCACGCCATCAGCACAATTTATTGTCTTTATTTTGCGTCTTTCAATTTCAATTGTCCTGTTAGCTCGACCCGTATTTGGTGCGATATTTTCAAAATTCTGTGATAGGACCTCATTCGCACTTTGATCCAGGGGGTAATGGTATATTTCTGCAGTATCAAGATAGCGAAAACGATAGTCTATTCCAGAGTCAATATGGATAACGTGGGCATGTTGTTTGATCAAGGCAATGGCAGGAAAGAAACGACTACGTTGCAAACCATCCCAATAAAGCCGATCAGGATGCTGATTTGATGTAGAGACAAGAATAATGCCTCGTGCAAATATGGCTGATAATAACCCACTTATCAACATAGCATCTGTTATATCACTAATATGAAACTCATCAAAACATATTACTTTAGCCTGTTTTGCAAACTCATCGGCAACACTCTGTAAAGGATCTTCAATATTTTCGAGAGATTTTAATTCCCCATGAACCCGTTGCATAAAGCGATGAAAATGTATTCTAATCTTTTTGTCCACAGGCAAACTTTCAAAAAAATTATCAACAATATAAGTCTTTCCCGTCCCTACTCCGCCCCAAAAATATATCCCTTTTACTAATTCTGAATCAGATTTTGGAAATATAGATTTTCCAAGTTTTTTAAATATTGATTGATTTTCTGAGGATTGATTACAAATATGATCATATAAATTCTGTGTTGCCATCACAGCATGCTCCTGAACCTGGTCAGTTATTATCCTACCTGCCCTGATATCTTCCTTATAACGTTGTAAGGGAGTCATTTTATTCAAAACACATATTACAATTTACTCAATATTTTCATGGCTAATCTATACGCCTTATCTTAAAGTAGGTACGTAATTTGAATCTTCTAAATGATATTTGGTAATCATGATATTTATTTTTTGTTCTATAATATTGGTGATAATCCTGGTATTTGGTCCACAGATCTGGGTTCGTCATGTCCTGAAAAAATATAACACCCCAATTGAGCAACTACCTGGTACTGGTGGTGAACTTGCTATTCATTTAATCGATACACTGGGTCTGAAAGGAGTAACTGTCAAAAATTCAATTAATGAAAGTAATCACTACGACCCCGAAAATAAGATAGTCAGTTTAACACCTGAAATTTATAACGGAAAATCATTTACTGCTATTAGTATCGCAACCCATGAAATCGGACATGCGATCCAGCACATGGTAAAATATAAACCTTTAATGATCCGATGTCAGCTGGCCCAATATGTTCGCGGGGCAGAAAAAGCAGCATCTATAGTTTTAATTGCATTTCCAATTATTGTATTGGTGACGCATTTGCCTGCTGCAGGCATGATGATGTTGATATTGGGATTAGGTTTGCTATTTGTGCCAGTTGGTTTCCATCTGATTACACTGCCCGTAGAGCTTGATGCAAGTTTTAAACGTGCTCTGCCTATCTTGATTAACGGAAACTATGTGCCAGAATCTGCAATACCAATTATATATAGAATATTATTTGCTGCGGCATTGACCTATTTATCTGCATCATTAGCTAGCATACTGAATTTTTATCGATGGATTACTATATTAAAACG
>CAUZRI010000148.1:0-4798 GCA_963582285.1 Gammaproteobacteria bacterium
TGAAATAGGGTTGAAAAACTGGTTTAATTTATATGTGAAATGGCTCATGGAGAGTGAAAATGGTATTGATGAGGAAGATGGTCTGAATAATCATGGTACTTGGTACGATGTTATCCTCGCCAGTTTGGCAATGTACACTGATCAAGATGAAATTGCCAAAAAAGTCATAACTGCTTTCGCTGAACATAGAATAAAACCACAGATTAAACCTGATGGTAGTCAACCTTTGGAATTGTCACGAACACGATCCTATCACTATTCCACCATGAACCTAAAGGGTATGTTTTACATAGCTATGTTGGGTGAGAAACTTGGAGTGAGGGTTCTAAGTAATGAAACAGAACACGGACAATTGGTAAAACAGGCTCTTGACTATTTAATCCCTCATATGTCTGGCAAGGAGGATTGGCCTTATGAACAAATAAAAGGTTGGGAGGCAGATGATTCTGAGGCATTGGCAATGATAATCCAACTTTCCGCGAAGTATTTTGATGAACCTGAATATTTAACATTACTGGATTCAATCCCAGAGATTGAATTTTCAGACCATCGATTAAATTTATTATTTCCAATATAGAAGTAAGACTGATTTTATGAAAACATATACACGCAAAGAATTTCTCAAGACCATGGGCGGAGCAGTAACTGCTGTAGGTATTGCATCGGGCTTACCTGTGGTTGGAACAGCCTTTTCCAAGAATAAAAGATCAGGCAGAGGGTTACCCAAAAAACCAAATATATTATTGATCACAACTGACACACAGCGTTGTGACACTATAAAAGCCATGGGCTATGACCATTCTGTTTCACCTAATCTGGATAAGCTGATTCAAGAAGGTGTGATGTTCCGAAACGGTCATACATCCAGTCCGGTTTGTTCTCCAGCTAGGACAAGTTTATTAACGGGTGTGCACACACCAATACATGGTTGTATTGAGAACGGTATTGATCGTCGGACAGATTTAATTACTCTCCCTGATTTGTTAAAAGAACAGGGTTATACAAATATAATGGTTGGTAAGACACATTTTGGTCCTATACCAGATAGTTTCCAGGTACAGAAGGTGCTCACTGCGGGTAAAAAGGGTGATGCTAATGATATTTATGGTAAGTATATCAAAAAACTCGGGTTTTCAAGAAAGTCTGTCATCCCAAACCCCATACCTCCTGATCAATTTATGGATTCCTTCCTGGCTGAAACAGCCATTGATGAAATGAAGAAAGTGGTTTCGTCTGGCAAAGATCCATTCTTTGCCCATTGTTCTATGCCGAGCCCTCATCCGCCTCTTGATCCACCAGGTGAATATGCAACGATGTTTGATGATGTGGAATTTCCACCTTTAAACTATACCAATGGTGATTTTAAGAAACTGCCTCAGTATCTAATAGACCATTTGGATTTGAAAGATCCAGGTGAACTGGATATGGAAGCAATGGATGCAAAGAGACGGGCATATTATGGACTGGCAGCTTATTGTGATGCCCAGGTAGGAAAACTAATCAATTTTCTGGATGAATCTGGCATACGAGAGAATACACTGGTTATTTTTACCTCTGATCATGGGACTACATTTTATGATCATGGACTGTCAAACAAACATCACTATTATGATGAGTCGTGGCGTGTGCCGTTTATTCTAAGCATGCCCGGTACTTTACCGCAGGGTGAAGAACGGGATTTTGCTATCTGGAATGATATCACCACATCCATATTAGCTGCCTCAGGTACATCCTGTGATACCATGCAAGGTTATGATATTTACACCCCGATAGCAGCTGGAGCGGAATCTCCCCGAAATCATGCTGTATCAGCTGAGTATCATCAAATTGCCCTGGCGACCAGCAGTTGGAAAATAGTGTATTATTATGAGCAGGATACAGGTCAGTTATTTGACCGCAAAAATGATCCAGCTGAGCAGATCAACCTGTACGACAATCCAGAATATTCAGAGATCAAGAGTGAATTGCAAGCAGCTTTACTAGGCTGGCGTGGTGATTTGTCTGATTTAGAAGTTATGCGTAAACGCACGTCTGGTGGCGGTCGCGTAGCTGGAATTGCTTCGAAGCATACTCATTCCATGTCTGCGCTGGATTCTGAAATCCGACTGAGTAAGAAAGTCGAACAGATCGAAAACCGGCAGTAAAATGGATAAAACAGGCATATTAGGTTCACCTCTTGGTTTTGAAAGCCTCCAGGAGTTGCAGATACTGGATCAAGTTCCCAGAGGAATTAAAGGTTTTAATCCAAAGGGGAACTGGAGTCATATCTATCGAATCTGGTCGAGTTATGGATATTGGGAAAAGAATAATTTTGATAACGGTTGGTTGAAAATTCAGCGGGAGGTGAATCTCAGTGATGCTACTCAGGATTTTCGCATCACTCAATTGATAAATAATTTTACCGGTAGAAAATCTGATTTGGGCGTCTTCAATCTCGTTACAGCAAAATTAAAATGTCATCTGAATGAATTAGCCACACCTATCCAATGGAAGCTGGAGAGTCAATTCTACTATGAGGATAAATCACTCAACCTACCGGAGATTGGTCTCATTAAAACAGGTAGAATTAATAACAGCATATTGTCAGTCTCCACAAATGGTAAGGTGAGAGAGCAGAGTATCGATCGAAATGTGACGAGTAACTGGAGTCTTTATGAAGCGATACAGCGATTGCCTCTTAAAGATTCAGCGAAGTTGGATTTTACATATATGGAAGACCTGGTCGTGATAAAAAATGATCATCACTTGAGTTATCAGGGGCTTCGATCGTCAGGAATAAACGAAAAAGAAGATCAACTGCATTATTTCCAACAACTCGGTAGAGGTGTATTCCCTTTTGAATATTATCTCGATGGAAACCGCGAGTGTCTCATGATTGTGACCGGCCCCAGAGCATATATACTGGATGACAGTGCTTCTGATATCTTTAACAAAAGACATCCCTGGTTGAAAGATGAGATCTCAAATCGAATTGATGCTAGTGAGGTGGACTGATGGAAAAGATGACGAGGAAAAAGTTTCTTAAACTCAGTCTTGGTGCTGCGGCAGCAGTCGCATCAGCACCCTATTTGGGTGGTTGTGCACCAGCTTTTATCAAGAAGCAAAAGCCAAATATCCTTCTAATCATGACAGATCAACAGGCGATTGATACCATATCCCATACGGGTTGCACTGAATTGGAAACTCCATGGCTGGATAAATACTGTCGTGAAGGTGTTCATTTTCAGGAATCCTACACTACGAATCCAGTATGTTCTCCTGCCCGGAGTTCTCTATTAACTGGCAGAATGCCAAGTGAGACAGGAGTCCATCGGAATACCCTCTCAATTAATGACGCAGTACCGAATGTAGGTCAGTGGTTCAGAGAGAACTCTGAATACAGATCACTCTATGCTGGGAAATGGCACTTACCTCAAAGTTGGCAACCATCAGTTCCTGGGTTTGATCTTTTGACACCTGCGATAAAAGGGCAGGGAAACTTGGGTGATGCGGTAGTGGCCAGTGCATGTGAAGGATATTTCCACAATAGGAGTAAATTCGATAATCCATTCCTCATGGTGGCAAGTCTATTCCAGCCCCACGATATATGTCAGTGGTTTAGGATGAACCTTGAGGATATAAGTGAATTGCGATATCCAGAACTTGCCGGGAAGCTACCGGAATTACCATCAAACTTTCAATTAAGCTACCCGGAATCAGAGGTTGTTGGGGAATTGCGAAGTGTTTTGGAATCAAGCAGGGGTAACTGGTCTGAGTTGCAATGGCGGTATTATTTGTATGTTTATTATCGTCAAGTGGAAATGGTGGATGCTGAAATAGGGCGGATCTTGCAAGGGCTGGAAGATTCCGGCGAACGTGAAAATACTTTAGTGATGATCACATCAGATCATGGCGAAGGGATGGCAGAACATCAAATGATTCGGAAGAATTATTTATATGAGGCTTCCGCGAAAGTCCCATTGATTGTGTCAATGCCTGACCAGATTAGGTCTGATATTAATGATACATCAAGTTTGGTAAGCGGGATTGATCTGGTACCCACCATGTGTGACTATGCCGGTATCACATCTCCGGGGAATGCTCACAGCAGAAGTTTGCGACCATTGCTGGAAAATCGAGAGAGCACATGGCGCTCAAGTTTAATAAGCGAAGTCAGTCATGATAGTCATGGTGTCGAGAATCAATTGGCAAGGATGGTTCGGACTGAGAACTATAAATATATAGTGAATGCCAGAGATGGTGTAGAGCAACTGTTTAATCTGTCAATTGATGCAGGTGAAACAGATAATTTGGCATTAAAAGCGGGATATAGATCTCAATTGGCGGAACACAAGAAGTTGCTCAATGAATGGGAATCAAAATTAGAAATAGCGTCTGATTTACCTGAGAATAAAACTTGGAAAAATGTATAGAATTAAACGGAGGAAAAATTGAAAACTGCAAAAGGAATGGTCATTCTAGTAGTTGTATATACAATCGCTACTTTGGGGTTGACAAATTATTCAAATGAACAACTCATAGATGATTCGTGGACCCCGAAAATATTAAGTGATGAGACGCTGTATCTACCTGACTGGTTGACTGCAGGCTATGCCTGGGGTGAAAGAGACATTCCAGTACTTGGTTTTATGTTTTTAAAATCATGTGTAAGTTAAATTAAGAAAAATAGACCTAATTAATAAATATATAAAATTATGAAAAATAGTTTTAAACAATTAAAGCAAAATGTAAAGTTAAGTAATGAAGTCGATAAACAGATCGAGGAATCAATTCGTAATAAAATTCTCATACCTGGAGA
>CAUZRI010000149.1:0-4796 GCA_963582285.1 Gammaproteobacteria bacterium
CAGTTTTGATTCGTTTGACCTGGGTATATAAAAATTGGCCAGCAGTACCAAAGCGGTAAGTCCATAGGATGACCACACATATAAAGCATAGCCACCCATGGAAAAAAATTCGTTTACATTATTCATTTTGAGCATCCATACCTAACACAAGTTCCCCCACCCACTGACTGTTTTTCTCCTGATCAATAATCTCACATCGCGCCCTGATCAGTAACATAGCTGCAAAATAACACATAAATGCAGTGATCATGATTAATAGTGGTATTAACATATCAATATGAATCGATGGCGTATCAAGTTTAGAGACAGTAGGCCCTTGATGCAGTGTACTCCACCACTCTACTGAGTAATGAATAATTGGGATATTCACAACGCCTACCAGTGCCAGAACTGCCCCGGCACGTGCTGCAGAACGACGATCATCTATGGCAGACTGCAAGGCGATGAACCCCAGGTATAAAAATAACAGTATCAGTTCAGAGGTGAGTCGGGCATCCCATACCCACCATGCGCCCCACATCGGCTTGCCCCATAGTGAACCCGTTGCCAGGGCCAAAAAGGCAAATGAGGCCCCCAGAGGGGCACAACTCCTGGCGATTGCATCTGACACCTTGGTCTTCCAAATCAACCCCAGTGCACCTGCAGTTGCCATAACCATATATACAAACATAGACATCCATGCACTGGGGACATGTACATAGATAATACGAAAACTCTCTCCCTGTTGGTAATCAGGCGGCGCATAGAAAAAGGCGCCATACAGACCCGCTAAAAACAGTATCACTGCTGACCAGCCAAACCATGGCGTCAATTTATTCACCAATAAATAAAAACGCATTGGTGATGCGTATTTAGTTAACCATTGCCACATATTGTTCATCCCAATCGTATCTTTAGTGCCGAGAGTACCGCAAGTGGCGCCAAGGTCAATGCCAGGACTAATATCGCACCCAAAAAGTAAAATTCTCCCGATACCAATAGTCCTTTCAGCGCATTATTTACAGCTGAAACTGAAAATATCAGTAATGGCAGTAATAAAGGTAGCGTCAGTAGTGCTTGCAACATCCCACTATTTCTCAAGCCCATGGTTAGTGCACCCGCTATTGCCCCTACCAGGCTTAATACCGGCGTCCCAAGTAATAGTGTAATCAGTAAGGTTTTTACACCTGTAATTGGTAGATATAACAAACTACCAGACAGTATGACTAATAATATTAATGGTAATCCTGACAATATCCAGTGACTTAAGATCTTGGCACTAATTAGAAGCATACTTGAATGTGGTGAAAGCAATATTTGTTCAAGTGAACCGTCTTCAAAATCAGTTCGAAATAATCCGTCAAGAGAAAGACTCGATGCCAGTACAGCAGCCACCCAGACTATAGCTGGCGCCAACTGACGTAAAGTTTCCTGCTCAGGCCCAATAGACAAGGGAAACATGGTGATAACTATAATAAAAAAAATTAGTGGATTAACAAAATCACTCTGATTACGTAATCCCAGGATAATATCCCTGACAAGTATCGATTTAAATGCATCAAAACCGGTAGTAATTATCATTATTACAATCTAATCGTTATAGGTGTTATGCCATCCCACTGAATTAAATCATGAGATGTCATTAATATCATTCCACCAGTCTGTAGATGCTTATGAAATATTTTCTTCATCGCATTTTTTCCAGGCTCGTCCAGAGATGTAAAAGGCTCGTCAAGTATCCACAAACAGGCCTTTCTAATCGACAAGCATGCCAATGCGAGACGTCGTTTCTGTCCAGCGGACAATGAGAAAGAAAAGGAATCTTCATGTCCGGCCAGACCGAACTGTTTTAAAACTTGTTCGAAGTCTGTTGTTATCAGGCAGGAAGTAAATGCGGTACTGAGCTTTAGATTTTCAATACAGGTTAATCCTGATTTTATACCATTACTATGCCCAATATAATTCAATTCACTAGCATAAGCCTCCCGAACAGATCGAATATTCTCACCCTGCCAAAGTACCTCTCCTTCCTCTGGCTCAATAAATCCACACAGTGTCTTTAATAAAGTGGTTTTTCCACTTCCATTTTCACCTTCGATTTGGATTAACTGTCCATTGCTGACACTAAAATTCAAGTTGCTAAATAACATTGAATCATAACGAGAACAACCAAGCTTACTAACGCTCAGAGTTGAATTTGATTGTGAAAGATTTGTTTCCATTAATTACATATCTAAATAGCTAATTAATTAGCCATTGTTAATAATCTATCGTGCTAAATAGTGGTTAATTTACTGGGTTGATATCCTATCACAGCACGGGTCTGGAGAATATTTATCAGCACAGGCAGTGTTATTTTTATCATGATCGGTGATAATTAACACATGTAAATTCCGTCAGATGAGCAGGACTATGAGCAAGGAAAATCTTAAAGAAGATCTGGACAGGTTAAGAGTAGAAGTGAATCAAATCGCGGATCACAGACCTGATACGAAAAACAAGCTGATTGCACTGATAGATAATCTGGAACAGCGCATTAAAAGTGAATCAGATAATAATGACGTAAACCTGTTAGAGAATATTCGAGATCACATCTCTAATTTTGAAACAGAACACCCAAGGGTGACAGCTATATTAAATGATATAATGGTTACCCTGAGCAATATGGGGATATAGTCCTCTTTAATTTCCTACCAATAATCCGATGCCTAGCCCCACACCAATCCATACGCCCATAGGTGCAATACTGCTCATATACGACATCCATCCCCTTATCTCATCAAATATAGTTACCTGATCCTCGTGCTCGTCTTCATCTTCATTCTGCTTGTTGACTTGATATAGCTTTAAATAGTCAATACCTGAAAGATATATTCCTTCAATCCCGTCAGCTTCCATTTTAAAATCGAATACTGCGGTCTGGTCCAGCTACCTGACATAAGGAACATTGTCATATCGGGTATAGGCATGACTATCTAGTCGAAAACCATATGTGCTTTTTTCATGACTTGCTTCTTTACCATCAAAGGGAATATTTATATAGAACATCGCCTGCGGATTAAACCCGGTTTCAATTGCCAGGGTATTGGCAGACATGATGGTCAAAATCAATGATAACAATAATGTTGAAAATCGCATGTAGTTCCCCTTCTATTACGGTTTTGTTTTGCTACTAGCATTTATACAGTAAACCTATCCAAGTAGAGATCAGCTTTAAATAATTATGACTGCATTATAAGTCGACTTTACTCAATCTTAAAGCATTGCCAATTACAGAAACAGAACTCAAACTCATTGCAGCTGCAGCGATCATGGGTGATAAAAGTATCCCAAATACTGGATATAAAATTCCCGCTGCTACTGGAACCCCCAGGGCATTATAGATAAATGCAAAAAACAGATTCTGGCGTATATTGCCCATGGTCGCCCGACTCAATCGTCTGGCCCTGACTATACCACGCAAATCTCCCTTAATCAGTGTTATCCCTGCACTTTCCATTGCGATATCCGTACCGCTACCCATAGCAATTCCCACTTCTGCCTGGGCAAGAGCAGGGGCATCATTAATACCATCTCCTGCCATAGCGACCCTATGCCCATCCGCTTGAAGCTGTTTTATTTTTGCGGCTTTTTGATCGGGCAAAACCTCTGCATATACCTTATCTATATCCAGTTTCTTCGCTACATTCTCAGCAGTAGCACGATGATCCCCGGAAAGCATAATGACCTGCAAACCTTCTGCATGTAACGCAGAAATAGCTTCTTTAGAGGTATGCTTGATCGGATCTGCAATACTTATTATCCCGGCAGGCTTGTTGTCAATGGAAACGAATATAACTGAATGGCCTTCCTCATATAAAGGTTCTCCCTTCTCTATGAGCGATGCACTATCAATTGATAACTCATTTAATAAGGCCTGATTGCCTATGGCA
Organism: Gammaproteobacteria bacterium; assembly: GCA_963582285.1. Taxonomy (GTDB): domain Bacteria; phylum Pseudomonadota; class Gammaproteobacteria; order Eutrophobiales; family Eutrophobiaceae; genus Eutrophobius. The sequence goes on from CAUZRI010000149.1 coordinate 3,912, forward strand.
ATTTGATGTCCTTCAACTGTCCCGGTTATCCCTTTTCCAGTGATAGATTGAAACTCACTCGCCACGGACAGTTTTATATCACGCCCCCCTGCGGCATCGACAATAGCAGCTGACAGAGGATGCTCGCTGTTGCGTTCCAGGCTCGCCACATATTTAATGAGATCACTTTCATCAACTCCTGGCTCTGAAATTACATTTATTAATTGTGGTTTACCTTCTGTCAGGGTGCCGGTTTTATCAACTACTATGGTATCGATATGTTCCAAAATCTGAAGGGTCTCGGCGTTTTTAATCAATACTCCGCTGGTAGCGCCCCTGCCAGTAGCTACCATGATTGAGATTGGCGTTGCCAAACCCAAAGCACATGGACATGCAATGATTAGAACGGCCACGGCATTAATCATCGCATAAGCAACTTTTGGTTCAGGTCCAAAAATAAACCAGATCATGAATGTTAGGACGGAGACCATTATCACTATGGGTACAAACCAGGCTGATATACTATCTGCCAGACGTTGGATAGGAGCACGGCTACGCTGTGCCTCTGATACCATCTGTACTATCCTGGCTAATAATGTCTCGCTCCCTACCCTGGTCGCTTGCATGATAAAACTCCCTTTACCATTTACTGTTCCCCCGATGACAGTATCATCAACTTGCTTTAACACGGGTATAGCCTCACCGGACATCATGGACTCATCGACGGAACTACTACCCTCCTTTAATACACCGTCAACCGGTATTTTTTCTCCAGGACGTACTCGTAATTTATCTCCTGGATGAATCTGTTCAATTGCCACATCTTTTTCATTTCCCTGATCGTCTACCAGGCGCGCAATGTTTGGTGCCAACCCTAACAACAATTTAATTGCAGCATTCGTACGT
>CAUZRI010000150.1:0-4789 GCA_963582285.1 Gammaproteobacteria bacterium
GCCTCTTCAAAATCAGGTGTCATTTGGGGGTTGTAAAGCTGGGTTAAACCAAGTCTTGTTAGTGTTTTTAACATACTAATTTGTCTCATAATATCGTCATATATATCATCTGGGAACCCAAAGGACTCGTTTTGGTCTGGGTGGCTCGCATCCAAAAAGCCGATTGCAAGCACATCTTCTGGGTAAAGGTTATAATAATCCTTCATGAAAAGACCTGCGATTGAATGCCCCGCGAGAACAAATGGTTTTTGTACGTCTGCAGCCTCTAAAAGCGCATGAAGTTGGTGTGAAATAGCAGGGATTTCACTTGGCACACCGCTTGGCTCGCTCCACGCTAACCCTGCGCGATCATAAGTGCAAATGCGATGGGTCTTCGATAAGTTTTCTACTAAATGTTGGTAAATGGGGGTTGCGGCGCCGGAGCCAGATTCAAAGACGATTGTTGGCATGCCATTATTGTCCCCACGGCAATCCATGTGGAGCTTAAAGCCACCAACATCATATAGTTTTCCGGGAGGGGGTACGTCCTTCATAAACATTTTCATGGTAAGGCCTATTAAAATTGGCCCTACAATGATTGCCACAATAATCATACCTAATATTTTAAAAAACTTTTTCATGCTGTTCCTCTGAAACATCCAATTAATATTTATTCAACCAACATACTTAAAAAGGACTTTTTTGGCTATAATGTTCGCGACAATAACATTGAATAATCATATCAATAAACAGTTTTGTTTTTTTCATAACTAAAACTTATTTTTCTCCCGCCAAATATTTTGAATGTAGAAAGGGTCTGCTTATGGCTAAAAGCAGACCCTTTTTAAAAACACTCGCCGCCAGTGCAGTGATAGTCATTCATATACAGGGTGTGTTTATTTCCCCTCATAATGTTCTTTGATATATCCATTTAGAAGCCTGACACCAAAGGCCCGGGAGCCTGGTGAGGCTTTGGTTGGCGAGGCTTTGTCTGAATATGCAATGCCGGCAATATCCAAATGCGCCCAATTGGTTGTTTCACGTACAAAAGTCCCAATAAACGCAGCTCCCGCACTTGCTCCCGGTGCTGTGGGGCCGGAGTTCATGACATCAGCGACATTATTTTCAATGGCTTTAAAATGGTTTTTGTTAAGGGGCAGTTGCCACAATTCATCCCCTGTTTTTTTACCCATCGAAAGAAGTTTATCCGCGAGGTCATCATGCCTTGAGAAAAGTGCGGCATAATCAGACCCAAGTGCACGACGGGCAGAGCCTGTTAATGTTGCCATATCCACAAGTAAAACGGGATCATAAGTTACATCGCCATAATAAACACCGTCAGCTAAAACCAAACGACCCTCAGCGTCGGTGGAGCGGATTTGGATTGTTTTACCAGACATGGACTTAACAACATCACCAGGGCGCTGTGCATTACCGCCCGGCATATTTTCTGCCAGTGCTGCAATACCTACAGCATTAACTTTGGCACCACGGCCCGCAAGGGCATAAATAGTGCCAATAGTGCTTGCTGCTCCTGACATATCAAATTTCATGTTCCACATGTTGGCAGAACCTTTAATGCTTATTCCGCCGCTATCAAAGGTGATGCCTTTGCCTGCGATCAACACAGGGTTATCGCCTTCATTTCCACCCATATATTCAACAATCATCATACGGGGTGGGCGTTTACTTCCATGCCCAACGCCATAAATGGCACCCATACCAAGCTCTAACATTTCTTTTTCGTCTATCACTTTGATGGTGATATTTGCCATGCCCTCTAGGTGGACTGCCCAACGATCAACAAAAGATTGAGGGTAAATAACATTGGCTGGCTCGTTTGAGATGTCCCTTGTGTACCACATAGCATTGGCAACTGGGTCCAGCTCCGCACTATAAAGGGTGCTGGCGGCTCTACCATTATTACCAACAACTGTTATTTTTTCTTGGGTTTTATGGCGTTTTTCGCTGGTGTAATATTTGTCAAAATAATAACTGCCAAGCTTGGCCCCAAAGGCTATATTTGCCGAAGTATCAGCTGCAAGGTCAAACACCATTACAGGGTTTTCATCAAAGGTAGAAATTGCTTTTTGCACCGCATTACCACCAATTTTTTGCCATTCAAGAGCGGTGGTTGACCCATCCCGCTTTCCCAAACCAACAAGTAAAATTTGGTCGTAATTTGAGCCTACTGGGCCGGTGATTAATTTAGTGCCTTGGGCCTTACCTTCAAAGCCGGAGGCTTCAATTGCATGGGAAAAACCGCCATTTGTGGCCCTATCAATGGCTTGACCGAAACTCCCAAGGCCACCCCCTTCATAAATACCAATCGAGATGTTGCCATCTGCAGGAATTGTGTCACTAAAATTTATCTTTGTTTGTGCAGAGGTTACCGTTGAAAACCCCACTATCGAAATGACACTCCATAAAAAAATAGCTGATTTACGCAAAATAATCTCCTTTTGGTTTTAATTTTCTGGATAGTTACATAGTCTTTATAATTTTGCAAAAGGGGCGGTTTGAATTTTTGGGATGGGGTGACATTCAAGAATTTGCATCGTTACGGCTTAAACGCAATGGATATTTCGAAGCAGAACGTCAAAACTGTTATCTCTGGCCTTTGTTGATGTTGGCCTATATGGCTGGACACCACTGCCTGAAACTTGTGTAGAGTTGTTACCGCTCAATAGTCTCCAATAGTGATAATGTCTGCTTATGGCTAAAAGCAGACTCTTTTGAAATTGAAGAGTTATATGGATCCAAATGATTTTCTTATCAGCGGCCACATGTCTGAAAAAGAAAGGACCCCGCATTCTTACTTTTTGATAGCGAGAATCTCCCCTAATTGGAGGAAGCAACATCCACTGGGTCCGTTTTTTTGCTCGGATGCATAATGTACGTCTGCACAAACGTCACTTCCTGAGCCATAGAGATCGCAGTATTGATTCCAGTTTCAGCATCAGGATAGCCGTCTAAATGCCGGCGCATAGCGGAATACATGGAACTAGCATCTTCCTGCCCGTAGCTCTGATGATGCGTTGACCAAGTTGTGTTCCGCCAAAGACGAAACTTATCGACGTCCATGTACCCCGCCATCATGCCTTTTGCAGTTTTTGACGTCAGGGCAAGCTGAAAACGAAGACCAAGAAACGACTCATATCCGTTGGTATTGAACGTAGAGCCCGCGGGTACCTTGATATTATCAATAGGTTCTGTGGTAAGTATCCCATCAACAATCTTGCCTTGAACCTGCACAATAAACTCTTTGCCCCAACGCATATCGACACGCTGTGTTCCTCCGGGAATGTAGCCCTCACCAGTAGCATCCACAAGCAGTCGATCGCGGCCACGATACGTGGTCAGTGTTACTTCGTCGTCGTTGGTCAGGTCATCGACACCCGTCAACTCAAACATCCAACGGTTGTTATTATATTGCACCATAAACACGTTAATGAAGTGACGCATTGAACCCGCTTTCATATAGTTATTTGTGCAACCAACCACACGGTAAAACTGGTTATCAATACCATCTTCACCTTCTGGACTTTGGAAATTATTGGGTCCGGTTTCCCCATCAAGATTAAGCCCATACGAAATATTTCCTTGCGGCTCTCGATAAGGGACTGGGCCTTCGGTACCAGTCGAATGCCAATTCTCTCCTTCGAGCTTCAATTGCGTCTCCATAACGGTTCGTACAGTCCCGTCATCGGGAAATTTCTTGGCGAACAATTCACGAGGCCCAAGGTTTAAACCATTAGGACATTGAACACTCTCTTCAGTCTCGTAAACCGCATAATTTCTGTTCGTCAGAACGAAAGCAATTCGGCCGTTAGGGGGGGCTTCAGCGAGCGCTACACCACTGCCGTTCAACAAGGCCGCCCCTCCGCCACTCACCAAGGTTACCGCCACCGCCATACGTGGCAATATTCGGGCTATATTAGAAAAGCGTGATTGTAGATATTTTCCGCTGTTATTCATAGGTTACTCCTCGGTGGCCAATGACCTTATGGCCGGTTATCGTCTATAGGCATTCGTCAGGTAATCGTCACGCAACCAGAAGGCTTTGAAGCCATTACGGTAACCGTTAAACTCACCAAATGCGTCGCCAGTCGCGTCACCTGGTTCAGTGTCCCCTGCGAAAGTGAACACCGGACTAGCTCGGTAAGCCCAAACATTTATCCCATCTGCCTGCTCCTGAGAGGCACTATGGCCGGTATTTGGGTCGATCCTCTTTGTGCTCCACAGCCGGCTTTCGCTAGTCGCGTTATCCGGCGCGATGACATAAGGGAAAGTGTCACGACATACTTTCGGGTCACCGGCACCGCATATTGCTAAACGATACTCCTGATCGGTGTCCGGATTATCGCAAGCAAGTTGGTCGTAGGCATCATCCCCACAGTTGTAAACATAGATTGTCTTACCGTTTACATCTGCCAGCACATGACCAAGACGCGCAGCCTGAACAGAAAAATTTTCAGATGGTGGAGCTAGGGAACGCTGTGTATAGACATTATGCCACCCGGTTACGTCACTGCCAATACGGCTAACACCAAGAGTATCGAGATTATAATTATAAAGCGGCTTGCCCCAAAAGGCCCACTGACGGACGCCTGGCGAACGCTCGATGACTGTCCACTTACCCTGCTCTACCGCTGACGCCGATGCCAGTACGGGCGTCCAATTATCCAGACAACTGTCATAGCAATTCGACTTATTAAGCTCATCACCTTCATAGCTATACACTGAGTATCGATCCTCAGTAACAATCATCCTCCCAGTGTTCATAGGAACAACTTGAAACAATGGTGGG
>CAUZRI010000151.1:0-4786 GCA_963582285.1 Gammaproteobacteria bacterium
CCCGTTGGGATGCGCCACATCAGATTTTAGTTTTTTATCCCCCAGTACATCCGCTATGAGGTCTTCAATAAAAAACACATTGGTAGACTCTGCAATTTCAATATATTCCTTCGCGGATGAAAGAAATAGACCTGGTTGTGGAACCCCGAGCAAGATAACTGGCAAACCTTTGTCTGTTGCAATTTGTATCATTGCACGCACATTACTAGCCATTTCATCAAGATATTTTTTTTGTAATATATCGTTACCACCATGGCAAAGTATGATTATGTCAGGTGAGTATTTTTCGATTTCTCCAGGGAATCTTTTTAATCCATCTTCTGATAACTCGCCTGAAATACCTGTATTGATGATCTTGCGACCGGTTAACTTTTCTAGAATTACGGGATAGCTCTCATCTTCATTCGCACCTTTCTCGCGGGTCAAGCTGTCCCCAAATGCGAGTATAATTGCATCGTTATCTAGTCGGGGCAGTTCTGGTGAATTGTCACAGGCATTAATTCCGACTATAACGATTAAGATAACTATATTTCTGGTATATAAATTAGTAATCATATTTGTTTCCAGATAACTGATTTCAAAACTAACAAGTAATTATTTCAAGTTTTGGCATTGACTATATTTTCTATTGTCGTGATGGGACATTAAAAAAATAACTATCTTCCAACCGCATGGCCGTTAATTTCCTGCCCCAAACACAACCCGTATCAAGAGGATAAACGTTATGTTGTTTAAAATCACCAGGATTACCATTATGTAAAGAGGCCCAATGCCCAAAAATTATTTTATATTCGGCAGATTTACGATTATTTAATTTAAACCAGGGTTGATAGTTCTTTGATTGAGTTCCGGGTTTTCCTTTATCCTTGAAGTTCATACGGCCATCAGTATCACAATAACGTATTCGGGTTAATAAGTTTACAATCACTCTCAGACGGTCCCAACCTGATAAATCATCATCCCATTGTTGGGGTTGATTGCCATACATGTTTTCCAAAAATTCGTATGATTTATCAGACTGTAAAACTACCTCAACTTCCGCTGCCAGGGCCATGGCCTCGAGTATGTCCCATTGGGGCGGAAGACCCGCATGTATCATGGCAAATCCAGAATCTTTTTCATAATGGAGTAAAGGTAACTGGCGTATCCATTGTATTAACTCATCGCGATCATCAGCTGATAAGATTGTTGTTAGCGTATCTTTTTCCCCAGGTTGTACGATTCCTGCAGCGATAGCAAGTAAGTGACATTCATGATTACCCAAGACTGAAATAGCATTCAGCTGCTTTACAAATCTTAATGTTGCAAGAGAATCGGGCCCACGGTTTACCAAATCACCCGTAAACCACAGTTGGTCATTAGTTTCATCAAAGTTTATTTTGTCCAGTAGGTCCTGCAATTCCTGAAAACATCCCTGAACATCTCCGATTGCATATGTCGACATAAGTTAATGCATAGTTATGTGAGATGATAATCTGAATACTGGAATAGTTGTGTCTAGCTTGGTGCCATCATCGGCGATCATGTGATAACTACCCTGCATACAGCCAATTGGTGTTTCTAAAATTGCACCGCTGGTATACGTAAATGATTGATCTGGTCGGATATTTGGTTGTAAGCCGATGACGCCTTCTCCACGGACTTCCTGGATTTTATTGTTTGCATCAGTAATCAGCCAGTATCGGCTTAATAATTTAACCGCAATTTTTCCTGAATTTTTAATTGTAATTGTATAGGCAAATACAAATCTATTTTGGTCAGGTATAGATTGCACATCTATATATAATGTTTCAACAGAAATAATAATTTCTTCAGCGGAAATTTCACTCATACATCTATTTGACAGGATCACAAAAAATGATGCAAGTCAGATCAAATGCTGATTTAATCTTTCCAGCCTACGGTAGCTAATGGCTTCAATGATGTGTTGGGTATTGATTGCATCAGACTGGTCAAGATCTGCAATGGTTCTTGCAAGCTTGAGAATCCGGTTTAATGATCTGGTGGAAAGGTTGAACTTAATTATGGCATCATCCAGTAATAGTTTGTGTTTATCATCGATTACACAAAATTTATCTACCTCTGCATTTGTCAGATGACTATTTATCTTTCCTGCCCTCGTAATTTGTAAATTGTAAGCAATCATCACCCGTTTTCTAACATTATCGCTGGATTCAGATTCAGAATTTTTTATTTTCTGAAGAGTATTTCACGAGTCAGGTTTAGGACTTCTATGTGCATATCTATACGATCCAGTAATGGACTTGATAAACGACGCAGATAGCGTCGGATTAGCTCTGGACTACAGTAACAATTATTGTCTGGATCGCCAAAATATCCGCACGGGCATGGATTCATTGCTGAGATTAATTGAAATCTCGCCGGAAATTCAATCTGATTTGCAGCTCTTGAAATTGTAATAATACCGGATTCAAGCGGCTCTCTGAGCAGCTCGAGGACATTACGGCCAAACTCGGGTAACTCGTCCAGGAATAGTACGCCATTATGTGCAAGTGATATTTCACCAGGTCGAGGTATACTCCCACCACCCACCATGGCGATGGCGGATGCCGTATGATGAGGTGAACGAAATGGTCGTATACCCCAGGATTGAAGTTTAAATCCCTGGTTCGAAATAGAATTTATCGCTGCAATTTCCAGTGCCTGTTTTTCATTAATTGCTGGAAGGATTCCTGGTAAGCGTTCTGCTAACATGGTTTTTCCACTACCAGGAGGACCCATCATTAGCAGGTTATGACCCCCGCTGGCCGCAATCTCCAGTACACGTTTTGCCAGGTGATGTGCCTGCACTTCTTTTAAATCAGGAAATACTTTTAATGCAGAGATGCGATCCTGTCGGTAGAGCAACAGGGGTGATTTACCTGTTAGATGACTGCAAACCTCATTTAGATGCGTCGCTGCATAAATAGGTAGGTCTGTAATGAAAGATGCCTCATTTGCATTATTTTTAGGTAGGATAATTTTTCGACCAGCTTGCTTGGTGGCGTTAGCCATCGGCAGACAACCTTGCACCTGTCGTAATTCACCTGTTAGCGCTAATTCTCCAACGAACTCATAATGGTCTAATTGGTTACATGGTAACTGTCCTGATGCAGCCAAAATTCCAATTGCGATGGGGAGGTCATATCTGCCACCGGCTTTGGGCAGATCAGCGGGCGCCAGGTTAACGATAATCCTGCGTAATGGGAATTCATAGTAGTTATTTAATAATGCACTTCGAACGCGATCTTTGCTTTCTTTTACAGCGGTTTCAGGTAACCCAACTATGGAGAGTCCCGGTAATCCACGGGAAAGATGAACTTCGATAGTTACTAATGGAGATTCGATACCGGCTAATGCCCGGCTGTATACAATTGCCACGTCCATGTGCACATTCCTTTGTGTTATAGCTGATAGTTACTAATTTACTACAATATAATTAATCCTTTTTTTCCAGTTGTTTAACTTTTTCTTCCAGTTCATCAAGTAAACTTCGGGTTTTCGATAGTAATTCAGTTTGAATATCAAATTCTTCGCGCGTCACAAGATCAACTTTTTGAAATGATGCTTTCATCATTGCCTTAATATTTTTTTCCACATCATTTTTTGTTTGACGCATATCCTCAGGCAATAGGGACTGAAATTGCTTCACAATTTCATCAAGATTTTCAGGTTTTAACATAGCTCGCTAATCAATTAATAAGGTTATCGTCTAAGGGCCCTTTGCATAGGGTATAGATTTGGGATTCATTCAATCCGAATTCTACGTGAAATAATCAAAAAATTCTTAAATGAACGGATCTAGATCAGACAAATCTTTATTCGTAAATCTTTAGCACTATGAGTGTGCATAGTAGACGATACTCTGCACTAATATGATGCATAAAAGTTGTTGCAGTGCATTAGTCTCCTCATTAAATAATTTAAAATAATATAACTATATGATAAATATATAAAATAAATGATTGGCACGGTTCATGCATTAGATATAGCAGCAGTCTATATTCAATTATTACTTATGGAGAAGAACACATGAAAACGTTGGTTAAAATCATTCTGACATCATTTATTGCGATTTCGCCCATTTTAGGATTTGCTCAGGATTCCCCACATTCAATCTCGGGGAATGTGACCATGGCGACGGATTACCTGTACCGGGGACAGTCACAAACAGATAATAACCCCACGATACAGGGTGGTTTTGATTATGCCCACGAAGCAGGTTTATACATGGGTACCTGGGCCTCCAATATCAATTTTGCAGGCGGTCTGGAAATCGACGCATACGGTGGTTTTTCAGGTGAACTGGACAATGGTTTCGGCTATGATCTGTTTGGCGTCTATTACATCTATCCCTCCGATGGGGGTGATAACGTGTCTTTCTTTGAGATCGGCCCCAGTGTTAGTTATACCTTCGGTGGTGATTTCGAACCATCAGTGGGTGTGGGTTTTGCATACTCCGACAATTTCTCCTTTAAAAGCGGTAGCAGTCTTTATATCTCCGGCGATCTGGGATTTACCCTGCCCAATGACTTTGGACTGGGATTCCATATCGGAAAGCAATCCATCAAGGACGAAGCTACGTGGGGCACACCGGACTGGTTGGAGTATAACGTCAGCCTGTCAAAATCTTTAATGGGCCTGGATTTCGCGGTAACCTATTCCGATACCGATTTGAGTGAAGCCAATTGTTTTGGTGGTACAAACATCTGTGATTCCACTATTGTTTTCTCGGTATCCGGCGGGTTCTGATACTTTGACAACGCCATTACATTTAATTCATATT
>CAUZRI010000152.1:0-4767 GCA_963582285.1 Gammaproteobacteria bacterium
ATATCATTAATATAGAGGATGTAGGCAGTCAGAGCGTATGTCTCGTCAGGATGTAATTTTTTCTCACGGGTCCCTGGGTTTGTGATACTGAGGGGCATGGTCCGGTAGATATTATCCCAGGTATCGATAGGATAAATACGAAGTAAACCGATCAATTGCGGAGCGGAGTCTCCTATCCCATTCTGTCCATGACAATTGGCACAGGATTCATGATAGATAACCGCTCCTTGTTCAGCAGTGCCACTTCCCTTCGGCAATTCATTCCCGGACGGATCAAGCGTAACGTCCCATGCCTTGATTTCTTCTTCACTAGCGGTCCGTCCCATATTATATTTAATGCCTTGCGCAGAGGAAGTGAGGCTTATTACTATCAGTAAAGTTGTGACCAGAAATTTAATATAATTTTTTAAATGACGTGTCATGTCCAGCAAGACTGGTGATTGCAATGCGGTTTACTAACGAATTTTCTCTATGGGGATATGTACTTTAGGCAGGCTGTTGGCATCCATCACCTCATCCTCTTCTACAATGTCATTCAGGTAGAGAATGTAAGCTGTCAGGGCATAAGTTTCATCATTACTCAATTGCATTTCCTGGACACCTACATTGGTGAGGCTCCTGGGCATTGCCCGATGAATAAAATCCCATATGGAGGTAGCAAAGGGTAAGCGAGGGCTGCCTTTGAGGGCATTTTGTGGTCCGTTCAGACCACCCGGTCCATGACAAAATATGCATCGTTGGGTATAAATAACAAGGCCTTCCTTAGCAGTTCCCTGTCCCTCTGGAAGCTCGGCTCCCTTGGGTCCAACAGTGTACATCAGGGCATTGACTTCATCCTCACTCAGCGACCTGCCAATACCTTGACCTGGCGTCTGTGTCAGGGCTGAGTAACTCAGCATGAGTAGCGTAACTGCCATCAAACCCCTGGAAAATCCTTTCATAATTTGACTATCCCTCTCCTAGAACGTCTATATATTTTTTGTCGTTAATTAGATTCTTATATAAGGATTTAGTGGTCATCTTCCTCAAAGAAAGCATGTCCCCCTGAGTAATAATGGCCCAGACTTGCGGGACGACCATTGGGATATAATTCCCGCATGGGGTTGGTAATCTCTCCATTTGCAGCGATCTTCCAGCTCATAATGAACGAGTTATGTGTGTCACGGGGGACCTGGTTACAAAGTTCACCCATTACCTTGAAACATTCGGCACTGGAATCCACTCCCCAGGTGGTTTGGACTTCATCAACAGTAGGCTGAACATAACCTTTTTCATCAGTACAACGGGATTGGATAATGCATTCCTTGCCGTCCCACTTCCAGTCCATGCGAAAGCGCGTATGGGCATAGGCTAATATCGGTTCCTGAAGTTTTGCATCCTTCCACGTCTCTCCACCATCGGTGGAGACTTCGACCCTTTTCACGGTACCGCCAGTCCAGGCAAGTCCTCTGATTTCATAGAATCCGGGGCCAGGTAATTTCTGTCCTCCGGACGGAAAGGTAATCACCGATCTTGCGGTGGATTCAAATCGAAAATAACGGGTCTTGTCAGTGGCCATTAGAAATCCGCGCCCATCCGGCATACGATCCTCCATATTCATGCCATCCTGACGTGTCACGTAGGTGTCATCAGTAACATACAGTTGGGTTAGCCACTTTACTAACCAGCGGCCTGTGTAGCCTGGTGCTACAACGCGGGCAGGGTAACCCTGATCGATGCGAATGGATTCACCGTTTTGTGCATAGGCTGCCATGGTTATCCCATCCATTGCCTTTTCCATAGGGAAGCTGGCAACATGATTACTCGGATCTGCTGCCATGGCGATTACCCATTTTGCTCCTTTTTGTACGCCAGCCTCTTCCAGCAAAGTTTTAAATGACACACCACTCCATTCACTGGTACTGGTACGACCATGGGTTTGCTGGACGGTTTTTGCCCCTTCTCTAAAAGCATCACTACCATTTGAACCGCATGTGAGGGCATATATTCCAGAAGTGGAAGGCATGCGTTTCAGATCATCCAGGGTAAATTCAATTGGATTGTCCACCATACCTGTAATCTGCAGGCGAAACTCATCTGGATTGATATCCAGCAAGACACCATTCTCGTGGTCAACAACAAAATGTAATTCAGATGGCGTTATGATTCCATTGAGATCCTGTAATGGTGTTAATGCCGTAGCATTAGGGTTGTTACTGGATCGGAATCGGACCCGATGGGAGTCTTCGTATTTAGATAGCAGACCTCGCGCCCGAGTCTCAGAGACACTAATAACATCGGGATGCAATGCCTGTCCGAAAGTTTTTTGGGTTAACCCCGCTGTCAATCCCAGGGTTGCACTATTCTTTAAAAACCGTCTACGACTACCCTGTTTGGTATCCATTTGATTTCCCCTTCGGTACTGTTTATATAAAAATAGACTGAGGTCTGTATCAGTCTAGGATCCAGGTCAGCTAGTGTCAATAATAGACTGCCCTAATACTCGTTACTTTCCATGAAATAATAATGTCCCGCAAGTCCCTACCCCAAGCTTGTTAGAGATAATAATATCAAACAGTTACACCACATGAACGGAAATACTCTCGGTATTATCATGACTTTAATCTTTTTGAGTGGTGGTAGCTATCGAGGAATTACGCAGTGCGAAAGTTATGTCCGCTGTCTGCCGATTTTCTTGGACATCATGCACCCTGAAGATACTTACTCCGGCATTTATACCCAATGCGGTAATGGCACAGGTTGCACCGCATAACCCAGAAAATTCCTTGTTATTACAGAGAGTATGCAAAAATCGTTTTCGGCTTGCACTAAGCAAGACCGGGTATCCCACTTCCACCAGCTTATCCAGTTGACGGAGAATTTCCAGATTATGTTCAAACGCTTTTCCAAACCCGATACCAGGATCGAGAATAATATTGTTCTCTTCTACCCCCATTGCTTTTGCTTGTCTTATTCTTTCTGATAAGAATGTCAGCATTTCATCTGTGACATTAGAATAACTGGGATTATTCTGCATATCTTTAGGCGTACCTTGCATGTGCATAAGCACCAATGGTAATTTTTTGGATGCGGCAAGCATAAACATTTGGACATCATCCCGGCCTGCAGAGATATCGTTTATCATACTGGCCCCGGCATTTATTGCTGCTTCAGCCACTTCTGCCAAGGTCGTATCAATACTGATGATAATATCTACTGGTAGGTTTTGTTTAAGGCCCTCGATGACAGGCAATACCCGTTCAATTTGTACTGATGCAGGCATTCTTTTTGCCCCGGGACGTGTTGATTCTCCACCGATATCAATAATATTAGCTCCTTCCTCAACCATGCGGCGCCCTTTATCTATTGCGGCCTGTGTATCAGTATACTTCCCCCCATCAGAAAAGCTGTCAGGTGTAATATTTAAAATCCCCATAATTTGGGGTTGCTGAATTAGTTTATTCATTGCGTCAACTGAAATGCTCTACTATCTCATCAGTGGCCATAATTAATGCGTCTGTCATAACGGGCATACCAGCAAGATGCCCTCCTTTATTAACTATAGTCAATTCCGATCCTGGCAAGGCTTTATGTAACGCCCATGACGCGTCAATCGTACAGGTCAGATCTCTTCTACCATGGATAATTTTTATCGGAACATCGGGGATTTTTTTAATTTCGTTCAGGATCTGATTTTCTTTTATAAAATATCCATGGGCACCGTAATGCGTTTCAATTCTGACTTGATTAATAACTTCAGTTAGGTCATCCGGCGTAATTGATCCTTCTATATCCAGTAAATATGTAACGATTGCTCCTGACCAATCTGAATAATTTCTGGCCGCTTGTTCAACCATTTCCTGGTCAGCGCTGATTAATCGACTATAGTAAGCCGCCACCAAATCATGTCGTTCATTTGCTGGTATGAATGAACAAAAATTTTCCCATAAATCCGGAAATATTCTGTTCACTCCGTCATCAGTAAACCATAGCTGATCCCGTTTACGCCCCAGGAATGTACCTCGTAATATCATTCCATTGACACGTTCTGGATGTGTTTGTGCGTAAAGTAATGCGAGTGTTGCACCCCACGAACCACCAAATAACAGCCATTTGTCGATATTTAGTTTTTGTCTGATTCGCTCTATATCATTCAGCAAATCCTGTGTTGTATTGTCAATTACCTCCCCAGCAGGCATGGAGCGATTACAGCCTCGCTGATCAAAATTAATTATCCGATAACGGACCGGGTCAAAATATCGTCTATGATTACTGCCGCTACCCTGGCCAGGGCCGCCATGTAGAAATAACACTGGAATACCTGTGGGATTGCCACTTTCTTCAAAGTAAATCTCGTGCAGATCATCAACTTTATGGTGATAAGATTTTTGTGGTTCTATGGGAGGATAGAGGCTTCGCATATGTACTCCCGGGGACTATCCTGATGTTTTAGGCCATACAGCAAGGGTATCACCATCAGTAAAACGGTAGGCATCACAATCTTCGTGATTTACCTTAATTCCATTTACAAGCACCAGGGTAATTTTTTCTCGAGGGATATTATGTTTATCAATAATGCTATAAACGGAATCATTAACATCTATATCCATTCGGATCATATTGTCTTCTGACTCTTCAGGAAAGTACGTGGTTAGCTCTCCATGATATTTGAATATTAACTGCATTGAAGCTACCTCAATATCTGGAATTTTGAAAATTCATGATGAATAAACAGTAAATATACTTTAAAGATCACTTATTTTTGATATGTTTAACTTCTCTTTAATG
>CAUZRI010000153.1:0-4750 GCA_963582285.1 Gammaproteobacteria bacterium
TCATTGAAGAGGTTAAGGCTTCTGGACTCAAGGGTAGAGGAGGGGCTGGATTTCCCGCGGGTCTAAAATGGAGTTTTATGCCTGCAAAATTCGATGGGCCAAAATATGTCGTCTGTAACTCAGATGAAAGTGAACCTGGCACGTGTAAAGATCGCGATATATTACGCTTTAATCCACATTCTCTTGTTGAAGGTATGATCATTGCTTGTTATGCAATGCGTACAAATGTTGGATACAACTATATACGTGGTGAATTTATGGATGAACCTTATTCACGATTTGAGAATGCATTAACTGAAGCCTATAACAATAAATTTTTGGGTAAAAATATCCTAGGTTCAGATGTCAGTATTGATGTTTATGCCACCTTGGGGGCCGGTGCCTATATATGCGGTGAAGAAACAGCCTTGCTCAATTCTCTGGAAGGTAAAAAAGGATTGCCACGATTTAAACCTCCCTTTCCAGCCAATTTTGGGTTATATGGCAAACCTACAACCATAAACA
This sequence comes from Gammaproteobacteria bacterium, assembly GCA_963582285.1. Lineage (GTDB taxonomy): Bacteria > Pseudomonadota > Gammaproteobacteria > Eutrophobiales > Eutrophobiaceae > Eutrophobius. The sequence continues at coordinate 505 of CAUZRI010000153.1, forward strand.
ATACTGAAACATTTGCCTCTGTCCCATCAATTATTCGAAACGGCGCTAAATGGTTTGCAGACTTTGGCGTTCCAAATAGTGGAGGCACAAAATGTTATTCTGTGAGTGGTCATGTGAATAATCCAGGCAATTTTGAGGTACCCATGGGTACCCCGTTCAAGGATCTGCTGGAGATGGCGGGTGGGATTACCACAGGGAGAAAACTGAAGGCTGTCATACCGGGAGGATCATCAGTGCCAGTAGTGCCAGGGGAGAAGATGATGGAAGCTAATATGGATTATGATTCAGTCAAGCTTGCAGGATCTATGGTGGGTTCCGGTGCTGTTGTTATTATGGATGATACTACTTGTATGGTGAAGATGTTATGCCGGATTTCCCGTTTTTATTATGCTGAATCATGCGGACAATGTACCCCATGCCGAGAAGGCACAGGCTGGTTATACCGGATGTTATGTCGAATTATGGATGGTAAAGGTGTGCCGGAAGATTTGGATAAACTTGTGGATGTCGCTAACAAGATAGAGGGACACACTATCTGTGCATTGGGAGATGCTGCAGCATGGCCAATTCAAAGTTTCATGAAACATTATCGACATGAATTTCAGTACATGATTGATAACGGTGGACGTAGCATTGTTGACAGTGCTGAATACAAGGCCGCATAGAATATAAATGAGATGACAGACGATACAATAACAATTGAACTCGACGGCAAACCGGTACAGGCCCGTAAGGGTCAGATGCTGATCGAAGTAACCGATGCTAATAATGTTTACGTACCAAGATTCTGTTATCACGAAAAATTAACTGTCGCCGCAAATTGTCGCATGTGTCTGGTAGAAGTTGAAAAGGCACCCAAGCCACTACCTGCATGTGCTACACCTGTTATGGATGGCATGATTGTCCATACACAATCTGAATATGCGCGTAATGCGCAAAAATCAGTAATGGAATTTCTGTTGATAAATCATCCATTGGACTGTCCTATTTGTGATCAGGGTGGCGAGTGTGAACTTCAGGATTTGGCTATGGGATATGGTTCCGATGTATCGCGCTATCAAGAAAAGAAACGCGTCGTAAAGGATCAGGATATTGGACCGTTAGTACAGACAGAAATGACACGTTGTATCCATTGTACGCGTTGTGTACGTTTTGGAGAGGAAATTGCCGGTCTACGTGAGCTTGGTGCCACTGGCCGAAGCGAAAATATGGAGATTGGTACTTACGTAGAAAAAAGCATGGTATCAGAGCTATCCGGAAACGTGATTGATGTATGTCCTGTGGGCGCATTAACCTCCAAACCATTTCGATTTTCTGCCAGGACATGGGAAATGACCCAGCACCCTGGCATTGCACCTCACGATGGTATTGGTTCAAATATTCATTTCCATATTAAAGGTGATGAGGTAAAGCGTGTTGTGCCGGCCCAGAATGAGGCTATTAATGAAGTCTGGTTGTCCGATCGAGATCGATTCAGTTATGAAGGTCTTTATAGTAGTAGCCGCTTGACCGTACCAATGATCAAGAATAATGGAGAGTGGAAAGAAATTGATTGGTCTACAGCCATTGATAAGGTGAGTGATCAATTAAAACTGGTCGCTGAAAATAATCCACAGCAATTGGGTGCGATTATCTCACCAACTTCAACATCGGAAGAAGCGTATTTATTACAAAAGATTGTTAGGAACCTCGGTTGTAAAAACATTGATCATCGTATTCATCAAGGTGATTTTTCAGATCAAAAAAATGATCCAATATATCCTTGGTTAGGCCAATCTATAGCTGACCTGGAAAATATAAATGCTGTCCTATTAGTGGGTGCCAATCCACGCAAACAACAACCTTTGTTAAATTTAAGATTAAGGAAAGCAACATTAAAGGGTGCAGATATTCTAGTCATAAACTCTATAGATTATGATTTCAACTATTGTATAGACGAACAAACTATTGTTCCTCCTATGGAAATGGCTAAAGAGTTATCTGCAATACTCAAGGCTGTAACTGTTCAGTCAGGAAGTAACGCTGATCTAGCCGGCCTGCTTAAAAATGTTGATGTAAATGAAAAACATAAGCTAATCGCCAGTAAATTGTTATCAGGTGATTCCTCTGCAGTGCTAGTAGGCAATACCTTTACAGCACATACACAGTATTCAATACTCAGGTTTTTAGCCGGAAAGATTGCAGAGTTAACGTCATCTACATTTGGCTATTTAGGTAATGTAGCAAATGAATCTGGTTGCTGGTTAGCAGGGGCAGTTCCTCATCGTGGTCCTGCTGCAGAAAAGCTCTCGGACCCAGGATTGAATGTATTGGGTATGCTGGAAAGTAATTTGAAATCCTATTTATTATTCAATCTTGATCCATTACTGGATTGCTGGGACAGCAAGCTTGCTAGTAACGGTCTTGGTAATGCTGAATCTGTAATTGCTTTCACCGCATACAAGACAAAATCCCTGGAACAATTTGCGGATATTTTATTGCCTTTGTCGCTATATGCTGAAAATGATGGCAGCTATATAAATGTCGAAGGTACGCAACAGACTTTTAACGCATGTGTTGCTCCTGCTGGTGAATCCAGACCGGGCTGGAAAATACTCAGGGTACTGGCTAATAAACTGGGGATTGATAATTGCGAGTATGAAACTGTCAATAATATTAGTTATGAATTAAATGAATTAACTAAAAATCTAGTGCCGCAAAACCTCGGGCATTGGGGTGCAGTAGATTTTATCCCTGCGAGTAACGGTTCTGTAGTCAGAATATCTGAAATGCCAATGAACTCCAGCGACCTGTTGGTCAGACATGCTGAATCCTTGCAAGCAACTATAGATGTTTCTGATGGGTTAATTCATATCAATCAAAAAATGGCTGACAGTATCGGCGTGACAAACGGTTCTGACATCAAATTGCAGCAACAGGATGAGGCGATTGAACTATCATATGTCATAGATGAACGTGTATCGGACAATACCGTATTTATTCACGCTGGACATCCTGATTTAACTGAACTTGGGGCATGGTTCAGTGACGTTACAATTAGTAAGGTCTAGAAAATATGTTGGCAACATTATTTCATTGGATACAGAACACCATACTTATGCCAATTGTAGAATTTGCGGTACCTGCATTTTTACATAATGAAGTTATGCTTGTTCTAAGTACTATAATAAAGATTGTAGCCATACTTGTGCCGCTATTGCTTTCCGTCGCATACATAACCTATGCAGAAAGAAAAATTATCGGTTATATCCAGGGACGTATTGGACCGAACCGGGTTGGATTTTTTGGTTTTCGGCTGCTAGGACTAGGCCAACCTATTGCTGATGCAGTTAAACTCATGTTCAAGGAGATAATAATACCTACTGGTGCCAATAAGACATTATTTATTATTGCGCCTATTTTATCTTTTGCTCCATCGATTGCTGCCTGGGCAGTTATCCCTTTTGATGATGTAAGTGTGCTGGCAGATATTAACGCTGGACTTTTATATATTCTGGCATTGACATCACTTGCGGTTTACGGCGTGATCATTGCTGGTTGGGCATCTAATTCTAAATATGCATTCCTCGGTGCAATTCGTTCTGCTGCACAAATCGTTTCATATGAAATTGCGATGGGTTTTGCCCTGGTATGTGTATTAATTGCCGCAGGCAGCCTTAACCTTGGTGACATTATTGAAGCCCAGAGCGGCAGCATATTGCATTGGTACTGGATTCCATTATTCCCGGTTTTCATTATTTATTTTATATCTGGTGTCGCTGAGACTAACCGTGCGCCATTTGATGTTGCCGAAGGAGAATCCGAAATCGTTGCTGGTTTTCATGTGGAATATGGTGGGATGGCCTTTTCTATATTCTTCATGGCTGAATATGCCAATATGATCATGATTTCAGTATTGTCGGCTATCTTCTTTTTGGGAGGATGGTTATCGCCGTTCCAGGGAATACCTGTAATTGGAGAACATGGAATAATCTGGTTGCTATTAAAGACCTCATTTTTTCTGTTTTTATTTTTTTGGTTTAGGGCTACTTTTCCACGCTATCGATATGATCAGATTATGAGGCTTGGTTGGAAAGTCTTTTTGCCAATAACTATCGTGTGGATTGTCATTGTCTCCGTGATGGTGGTAGCTAAAATTCCACCCTGGTTTAATTGAAAACGGGACTCGGGATACGGGATTCGGGACTCGATTACAGAAATGAATTAGTAATACGGATTAAAATAAATTTACAACAGTGGAATATAT
>CAUZRI010000154.1:0-4747 GCA_963582285.1 Gammaproteobacteria bacterium
AATATGCTCACGGACAGGCGTTATGAGCATTTGGTGGATTAATAGATAAGATCAATTAAAATTAATTGATGGGCGTAATAGACATAGAAAGAAATGCAATTCCCAGCATTCGCGCATCACCATTAACACCCAAATCTTTAGGTACAGCTGCATTTGGTATATCAAATTCAAGTACGAACGACCCATCCTCATCTAATAATTGTAAGGGGATTGTTACACTTTCTTCATGAATACCCGCCGTATCCAGATTCCAGTTACCTATTAAGGTGTTATTCACCAGAATATTAACTTCTTGTGATGGAATTTTCCCATCGCCTAAAAAAGGTATGACCTTTGCTGTAAGCATTAAGTTATTTGTTGCTCCTGGAGCGCTAAACTCAAATAAAACTGAATTACTATCGCTCCAGGAAAATGTATTGCTAGGCGGACTTAGCCCGCTGATTACATATTTAGTTTCAATGGCATTTTTGCTGAATGAGATAACTTGTCTGGGTTGTATATTTACACTTTCACCTTCAAACAATATTGGATGTAGTGAAATAACCTCATCGGAATCATCGATTAAAAATAAATCTATGTTGTTAACGCCATCTATAAATAAATGCTCTGGAAGCATTGCTGTGAAATTCCCCCAATTATTGTCTGTTTCAAAGGAAGATGTTGTAGTTGCTATAATGCCATTGAGAGAGATAGCGATATTAGTTGATTCGTTTATAACTTCACCTGACTGTGTTTTTATTTTACCTTTTAAATGTGCTGGTAAATAATCTGAAGCAGTGTCCACAAGCCTATATTGCGCGATGTTTTCAAGCTCTATCCTTTGACTGGCGCTTTCACCGATCAATAACGATTGCGTATTTTGCATGACCAGACTGCCATATTTTCCGGCTGCAAATAATCCATCAATACTATTATTTTCAAATATATCTGCTTTTCTTTGTAATGAGGCCTCAAGCCCTGGAAAATTATCACTATAACTGCGTATTTCTCCCGTGTGGAAATATACATTCTTATTGTTTTTTTCGATTCCGGTAGCAAAAAGGCTTTGCCCATCAAACTCCCAATCAACATCAGACTCAATTAGCTCCGCGATGGTAGGCAATATATCTATTGACTCCACATTACGTGTCGAAATTTCTGCGCTGTCTTGATAGGGTAATTTTACAAATAGTGGAACCAATAAAGTATCTTGTAAATTCTCTTCGCTTATTCCTCTGGGTTTTGTACGCTCCCTAAAGCTTTCGCCGTGATCACCAGTAATTATTAGAATTGTTTCGTCAAATAATTGCTCTGATTTTAATTTGGCGATTATTTCTCCAAGTAATTTATCAACGAAAGCTAATTGCAATAAATGACGTTGATATCCTTGGATTGATTCCCATGGGCTTTCATTCCAGCGATTATCGTCCATGCCATGGGGAAATGTTGATTCAGGGCCATAATATTTTCCTGAAGGTAAATACACGAAAGGCATATGCGGCAAAATGGTATGTAAATAAAATAATTGGGGAGTGTCATTTTTCTCAATAGTATTAATTAACTCATAAACCAAATTAACACGGCCTTCTCTACCAGGCAGTGGGGCAGTTGTAGTGTCACTGGAAAAATTTTTGGATAGATTGGCAAAATCAGTCCACTGTCCATCAAGTGTTGGTAAGTTTGAAATCAAGTTCCGGGGTAAGACTATATTTAATAAGTACAGGTTTTAATCATTATTTCATCCCGGACTTTTAATAATTATTTACTTGTTTATATAGGGATTTTTCAAATGTATAGGAAAATAGTTGCTCAATTTTCAACCCTGTTTATGCTTTTATTTTTAGCTTCGCCCACCTATGCATATCTTGATCCTGGTACTGGTAGTATGATCCTGCAAGGGCTTATCGCTGGGGCTGCAATGGCTTCCATCACCATAAAAATGTATTGGTACAAACTCACCACCTTTTTTAAAAAACCGACTCCTGAATCTCTGGAGACTGAAGAAGAAGTTGAGTCTGCAAAATCCGAGTAGACCTTTTTAGCAATTGATAAGTAAAAAATCCTGAATTAGTAATCAAGATTACTGAACCAGGGTGACTGAAACCTTGTACTCCAACGAGGTTCATATATGACCTCACCTGCACTCCTAACTTTTATCTGAGTTTTTTCATAAACCTGGATTCACAACCTCTCTTACTTTCTAAAAATCGGAAGCATATTCGGTTTTTGCCGAAAGCAGGTGTTAGTTTTCCGGTCTTCAACAGTATCAGACAACAAAGTTGCAATACTATTGGGGAAAATTAATATGAAATCAGGAATTGTATTTTTCGCCGTAATGGCGATATTAACTGGTTGCAATAACCTTAATACCGAATTACCTGCAGATTTTCCGGCCGATGTTCCAATTATTGATGGGGAAATCTATTTGGCACAACGTGCAAATTTCGAGGTAGGCGATGGTTTCGTGGTTACCGTAATTACCACACTTTCGTACGAGGAGGTCGTAGAATTCTATGCCGATGTTGTTGGTCCTCGTGGGAACGGGTATGTCAGTGTCGAGACTACTCGAGGCAATACAGACACGCGGTACGTGAATATCGCTGTTCACCTGGAAGGACGAGCTGGGCTCAATCAAGAGCAATTTGATCGTGTAAGCAAACTCCGACCCGGTTCTGGCTTTGTATAACTCGTGGAAGAAAACAGAGTTGATCAGTAAAAGAATTGATTAGTAAAAAAGAGTGTCAGCTTTACCTTATCTATTGATTCACGTCTTTGAATAAGAATCTTCAATAAGCTGTCTGATTCCATTAGACTGACTATCTAACAGTTTCGAATATAGGGATACAGGGTGAAAAAGATGAAAGCAGCAGCGACATTTATTTTGACAACAGGGTTCCTGTTGTCTTTTAACCTTTTTGCTCAACCTGAGACCATAGACCTTTCAACCCGTGGCCCCCAGGTTGGTGAAACTCTTCCTGAATTTAGCCTCCCGGATCAGAATGGAGAACTCTGGACCCAGGATTCCATACTTGGTGAAAATGGCACCATGCTGGTATTTCTGCGTTCAGCTGATTGGTGACCCTACTGCAAAACGCAGCTCGTGGAGTTGCAACGTGATGTAGAAGCCCTGCGCGAAGCAGGCATTAACCTGGTGACTATCAGTTATGATTCCCAGGAAGCCATAAAACGATTCTCAGATGCATTCGGCATCAGCTTCACCATGCTTTCCGATGAAGGCTCGGTTGTTATCGAGCGTTTCAATTTACTGAACCCTGTACCTCAGTGGGGGATGGAGTTTGGTGTAGACGACCCCGAAATGGCCGAGACTTTCCGTACCTATGTCTCGGTAACTCAGCCTAATCCATTGTTCGTGGGTATTTCTTTTCCAGGCACCTTCATCCTTGATACCAGTGGTGTTGTGCAGGAGCGTCACTTCGAAGATTTCTATATCGAACGCAATACCATTGCCAGTGTGCTGCTTCGCCAAGGCGAAGATCTTGATCTTATTGAGGCGATGCAGGTCACCACACCGCAATTCAACCTGACCACCTATACCAGCAACACAGCCTTGGCATTCGGCAATCGCTTTGCTCTGATGTTTGATATAGAGCCTTTAGAAGATATGCATGTGTATGCACCGGGCGCAGATAACTATCAGGTAGTGAGTTTAAATCTTGATCCAAATCCCTATATTCAGGAAATGGCAATGGATTACCCGGAGCCTGTGGATTACTACTTCGAGCCCTTTGATGAAACGGTACCGGTTTATCTGCAGCCGTTTTCCCTGATTCAGGAGCTAGTGTTTGATGGTGATCCGTCAACACAGCAGGCGCTGCGTGGACAGGAGAGTATTACTTTGACCGGTAGTCTGGAATATCAGGCCTGTAGTTCAACATTTTGTTATCCGCCTGCATCCATTCCATTGTTTTGGACAATGGAACTTCGGGATCTGGTGTTCAGAAGACCGATGACGGAAGAACAATAGTAATAGAAAGAAAAATAAAAGAAGAAAAGTAAATAAGAAGGGGTTTGAGCCGGTTGATATAAACATGCTCTGACCCCTTTTTTATGCCATCTTGTATCGCGCTATCTTCAATCCCTTGCCCGCTTCACTTTCTTCAAATTCTGGCGGAACAGGCATCCATTCTTCAAAGGTGGCATTCGGTAGTTCATCAGCAAAAATATTTTCCAGAAAGCCTTCGTCAAGGAAGGGACTGTTGAGCGCAGCAATAACAGTGGCTCCTGGATTACATAGTTTTGGTAGTCGGCGTACAACGCTACTGTAATTTTTTTCGGCGTTAAAGCTTCCACGCTGATTCGTTGGAGGATCAATAATTACCAGATCATAGCGACCAAATTGTTGAACTCTACCCCATGACTTGAACAGATTGTGTGGAATACTGCGTATTGGCATAGGGCCTTGACCATTAAGCATGTGGTTATGCCTTCCCCATTCAATACTGGGTTTGCTCATGTCTACATTGGTGACTGAGCTGGCGCCGCCGGCCAGGGCAGCTACTGACAGTGCGCAGGTGTAGGCAAAAAGGTTCAACACGTTTTTTCCTTCGCTGTTAACCTTTAACCACTCACGTAATGGTCCTGTGTCGAGAAAGAGTCCTGCATTTTGACGCCGACCTGGATGGACTTCAAAACGTAGCCCCTGAGCTTTAACGATAACTTTGGCTGGTACCTCGCCATACAAAATATCAGCAGGTGACTGATTGATGTAGCGGTGTTGAAAAACGATAGCGCTTACTTGCTTTGTACT
>CAUZRI010000155.1:0-4740 GCA_963582285.1 Gammaproteobacteria bacterium
TTCTTACCTTTATACTTTGATTTCGCTAAGACTTGTGCACGCGTTTGCCTAATTTTAGAAAGCGTAGTTGCATCAATTCCTTTAACACTTTCTTCAAACCTATTTCTTAATTTATAAATAAATATTTCGTTATCTTCGTTCATATCTTGTAGTCACCCAATTTCACCCTCAATTTTGATAATGCGCGGGAATAATGTGTTTTTACACTACCTTCCGAGCATTTCATCATTTTTGCCGTCTCTGCCACATCCAATCCTTCAAATGCCCTAAACATGAAGGCCTGTTGCTGTCGTGCAGGTAACTGTCGTATTGAACCATCTAGTATCTCCATACTAGCATCCTGTGTCATTTCTTCCTCTGGGCTTTTACCCGTTAGATCAACCGCAGATTGAATAGGATCCAGGTCACCTTCCTTATCATCACTGCTAAACCAGCTAAAATACTTGTTCCTAACTGTTTTTCTGCGATGATAATCCATAATACGACTTTGTAAAATTGTATGAAAAAGCGGACCCCATTCATTCGCTGGATTTCCTGCATATTTTTGAGCCAATTTGTACATGGCATCTTGTAAAATATCCATCGCATCATCCAAATTACCTGTAGCAATCTCAGCCTTTCTATAGGCACGTCGTTCAACGCTTGCCAAAAACTGTTCCAGTTCCGTGTGGCTACCCAGAGTAAATCCCCTCTTGCATTAATATATCTCAGTGACGCGTAGTAAAGGTGGTGCCAAGTTTACATCAAGTTCTTTACACTTCTTATAAATCAATCTTACTTAATCACGTCATTGCATTTGGACTAATGAATATAATTTGTTTTGGTAATTTTTATATGCCTCTCAGTACCATCTTCAGACATTTTAACTACCTATTTACTGGGTATCCACATTAGTAATAACGCACATGGCAGAGAATAGGTTGACGAGTAATTTTTCTTGTTAGATATGGACAATAAATCTTAACTTATTGTTTTATAACAATTTTTACAATTTTAGTTATAGTGAGTTATTAATAATTATTGACGATGTGCCCATATTTCAATATGGGCACATCGAGAAAAACAGAATTACAACAAAATACGTAATTAAATACCCGGTCAAAAATCACCTTGGGGCTTCATACTATCAACATCACCACGCCCAGAACGGGACCAGGCACCATGTCGCATCCCTTTTCCTCTTCCTGGCATGTCATCTCGCATTTCCCTTAATTCAGCTGCAGCCTCTGGATATCGCGCCTCAAAATCTGACTTGCGAGCTTCTTTTTCAGTTTGTCGTGCCTCCATTTTTTCCTTACCTTTTTCCCGCAACGCCTTCATATCAGCAACAGCTTCAGGATATTTCTTTTCAAAATCAGCTCGTTGCTGCTGCATTTCTTCGCGCATTGCATCACGATTAGCACTATCTTCTTCATTCCATTTACGCATTTCTGCAGCTGCCTCGGGATATGCTGTCTCAAAATCAGAGCGACGCCCCTCTATTTCCTGGCGGTACTCTTGCATTCGTGCCGCTGCCTCCGGATTTTTGGCTGCAAATTCTGCGCGGCGCGCTTCTCGATCACCGTTCCGATCGGACATCCACCCTTTCTTGTTATGACTTGTATCGCTATCTTGCGCAGAGACTGTAAATATAGATGAAATACTGAATGTAAGAACTGAAATTAATATTAAGATTTTTAGTGCTCGCCTTGTCATTTCTATCCTCCATAAATTGATATTGTGTAGATATATGTAACGTCTTTATCTAAAAATGGTTTACATAATATTTGCATAATATATACAACATTTTCTCACTGTAGTTGACTAACTTAGCTAACCTATAAGGAAATTTACTGTAATTTACACATCACACTCTACTACAATCTTGCTATCCAAAGATAAAATTTCATTGTTGTTTGAAATAGTATTTAATTTTAATTGTGCATCAAAAAAATCTAGCTTTTTTCAAATACCGCAATAGATTCAAAATGTTCAGTTTGTGGAAACATATCAAGCACTCCGGCTTTGACTAATGTATATCCTTTATCATGCACCAAAATCTGTGCATCCCGTGCCAGAGTTGCCGGATTACAAGACACATAAACAATCTTTTTAATTTTATTTAAATTTAAACTTCCAATTATTTTTCTAGCGCCGTTTCTGGGTGGGTTCAACAATAATTTGTTATATTTAATGTCTCTAAAATTATAACCAATTTTTTCTGCGTACAAATTCACATGGTAAAACTCGGTGTTAAATATATTATTTAATTTTGCATTTTCTTTTGCTCTTTGCACATGTATTGGTGAACCTTCTAAGCCCGTAACACTGCCGGCTGTTAACGCAATAGGTAAAGTAAAATTCCCGAGCCCACAAAATAAATCGAGAACTATATCCGAATTGGACAGAACAAGTAATTCAATCACTTTACTTACCATTTTTTCATTCATTGCAAAATTGATTTGGGTAAAATCAATTGGATTGAAGTTAATCTTAACCCCAAATTCATTTATATTATAAGAAAGAGATTGATTATGTTTTTTGGACAAAGCACTTATAGATTGGTCAACCTCACTCTGCAGAAATATATTTAGCTGATAATCATCAGAAAACTGTTCAAGCAAGATTATATCATCCTGACTTGGAGCAAAACTATGTCGTAATACTATTGCCCCATTTGCATCACCGATTGCTACTTCAATTTGTGAAACGTGGGACTTAATACTCAAATTGGAAATCAGAGTTTTTAATGGAGATATAGCGTTGCTAATTACAGGATGCGAAACCTTACAATCATCAATATCCGCTATAGTAGACTTACTTTTTTCTCTGAATCCAACCAGAATTTTATTATATTTAATATCATTTCTAACACCTAGTTTTGCTTTATGACGATAAGACCACGCTTTAGACAAAAGAGGCGGTAAAATTTCTAACGGTTCAACCTTACCAATAAAGTTCAATTGTTCGATTAATACAGATTGTTTATGCTCAACTTGATATTGAGTGTGCATATGTTGCAAGCTACAACCACCACATTTCATGAAATACTTACATTCCGGGATGATCCTGTTCTCAGATGACGTTACTATTTCTGTAGTAACTGCTTCATCAAATTTTGACCTTACCGATATATAATTAATTTTTACTTTTTCACCTGGCAAGGCTCCATCAATAAAAACTATTTTGCCATTAATACGAGCGATCCCTCTTCCATCATGAGATAGTGAATCTATGCATGCCTCCACTGGTAAGGGCATTTTCTGTTTTTTTAATTTGGACATACCAAATAGCTATAACATCTCCTTAGGCAATTCGACATATGAGCAGGATTCCCATTTTTCTAGAAAAGACAATAAGTGTGGTTTTGTATCTGTTTTAAGAAAATTTTTGAGTCTTGTACATTCAGATTCAAAAGTACTATGTGTGAAATTTCCGCGCATTAACTCAAATCGCAAATACACCAGATATGTATTCAAAACATCCGTTTCACAGTAATTGCGGATTGAGTTTATATCACCTCGTAAATATGTATCCCATACTTTATCTCCACTCATTCCCATTTTTCCTGGGTATCCAAGCATGGTTGCGATCTGATCCAATGGTGCCACAGCACGATATTCATAACCTGCGAGCAAATCCATTACATCCGTATGCCGTTCATGAAACCGGCTAATATAATTATTCCAACGAAAACTTTGATCCTCATTCCCAGTTTCCCAGTATCGAGAAGCTTGAATTCCATGTAATAGCGCTCGATAGTGCATTACTGGCAAATCAAATCCTCGACCATTCCAGGAAACTAATTTTGGTGTATATTTTTCGATACCTTCATAGAATCTAATCAACAATTCCTTTTCATTTGCTTCTTCACTGCCCAATGACCATACATTAATATCTCCACTGGTACTTAATACAACTGAGATAGCAACAACTTTATGTAAATGAAGTCTTAAAAAATCTGAAGCGCCATCAGTTTCCTGTCTACGATGATTGAACATTACCTCAGCTACTTCCTTGTCCGATAATCCTTCCAAATCATGCAACCTTCTACCTGTTAGCGTATCGGGGATCGTTTCAATATCAAATACCAATATATTCATAAGAACTCTTTCAAGTAATTAATAAAACAGGATGCTCATCATATAATCATATCAAGCAAATATTTATATTTAGGCTGGAAAGACATCGGTTGAAAGATAACGATCACCTCTGTCACATATAATGGTCACGATAATCGCATTTTCAACTTCATTTGCGAGTACTGTTGAAGCATAGATTGCTCCACCAGATGATATTCCGGCAAAAATACCTTCCTCTTTTGCAAGACGACGTGTTGTTTTTTCAGCTTGACTCGAAGTTATATCTATTATTTTATCTACGCTTTTTGAATTAAATATTTTAGGTAAATATTTCTCAGGCCAACGTCTAATCCCGGGAATACTTTCATCCCCTGCAGGTTGAACACCTACAACTTGTATATTTGGATCCTGTTCTTTGAGAAATTTTGATACACCCATTATGGTTCCAGTAGTACCCATTGCACTGATAAAGTGTGTAATTTTTCCATCAGTCTCTCGCCAGATTTCCGGACCAGTACCTTCATAATGCGCCCGTGGATTATCTGGATTGGAAAATTGATTAAGAACCCTACCTTCTCCCTTTTGTTCCATCTCATCAGCCATATCACGTGCGCCTTCCATACCTTCAGCCTTGCTTACCAGTATAATTTCTGCACCGAAAGCCTTCATAGCCGCTCTT
>CAUZRI010000156.1:0-4731 GCA_963582285.1 Gammaproteobacteria bacterium
GTAGGTGAGGCTGAAATTTATGAGCCAAATCCAGAAACATATTTCGAAATATTTGATATTTATGTCAATAGAGAAATTGCCGAGGATGGATGGCCCCCTGATGAGCCTGGTGAGAAAGGAATTGTCTATGGTGCTGACGAAGGAATAGATAGAGTCACCACGTTGAAATTATTTACGCAAAAATCCTCTGAATTTCTGTTAGCAGACACCAAAGTTGGCACACTTGAGGTCGGTAAATTTGCGGACTTTGTCGTTATAGAGAAAGATTATTTGTCGGGTCTGGATACTGAAATTAAGGACAATAAAATAATCATGACTGTATTGGGGGGAGATACAGAATACAAAGATCCCGAATATAATGTAGTACGACGTGGAGACTGATTTATTGGTTTTGATGATTGATATGATAGTCCCAACAATCAAATCTTATCGTCCGAATTTTAAGTGTGTTGAAGAATAGCGAATTCTCATGGCAGAAATATATATGCCACATGGGATAACAATCCGACTAAAATTAGTTGTGTCTAAATAATACAGGGCTGCACCAATTCTTCTTACGACGTTTTAATCTCTGCTCCAAAGTTTCACCCTCGTATGAAAAAATTTGAGGTTCTTTAAGTCGATCCTTGTTTTCAAGGCATTCAGAATTTATTACGCCATAAACCGCACCTTCTATTGATGACGAAGCGATTGTAAGTTTATCGCAATTTACACATACATGAAATGCAGCAGTATTTGTTCCATGCATTACAATCTTGTGTTTATCTTCATTGTGAATAGTGATTTGGATCTTTGTTCCAGACTGACTTACGTAACTTGCATTAATTGATTTGCAATAGTTACACTGGCAGGCACGGGGAATAGGAGAGAAATCTGATGCCAGCCATGACAATGTTATATATATAATGTGGTTCTAATACTGTTTATTGCAGACTTATAACATGCGGTTAAAACGGTAAAAAAAGATTTCGCAGTGGCTCTACCAACGGAAAATATTTTAACATTATTTTTAATTATCTAATACCTTGATGAAAAATTGGCAACAGATTTTACTTACACTGCAGATGATAAGATGGCAATTTTGGGAATCGGGACTCGATTGTGTTTCCAGATTCTGTGCTAGATTTAATTTCCGGTCAGAAATGCCCAAGTTAGAATCCAGTGGTTCACCAATTCCTCCAGTAAAACTTCGAATTCGTATAGGGAATGCCAGTAGGAAAAACTATTTAGCAATTGGTAAAAGAGTTTCAATAAAACTAATAAAGCATGTTGGAAAATATGCAATCATCGAAAATTTTGAGCACGTTCTCGACTGGGGTTGTGGGAGTGGACGTGTAGCACGTTATGTGCGACAAAATGTATCATCCGCGCGATTTTATGGGTGCGATATTGATCCTGACGCAATTGCTTGGGTGCAGAATGCTTTTCCAGATTTGTCTTTCACGAACATAAATCCTAACCCTCCCACCACATACAAAAATTCATTCTTTGATTTTATATATGGTATATCTGTATTTACTCACCTGAATGAACATAATCAGTTCTTATGGCTTGATGAGTTAAGACGAATTACGCGAATAAATGGTATTGTAGCTGTTACTGTCCATGGTGGTAATCCCACAGATAATCCAAAAATACTGGAGTCTCTGCAATCAAAAGGCTTTAGTGACATTGAAGGTGACAGGTCAATATTTTTTAGTCATTTTTTACAAGATGATTACTACCGATTAACAAAACATAGCAAAGAATATGTTATGCGTGAATGGACAAAATATTTCGATATTCTCGAATTTTTTGAGAATGGTATCGGACGCCAGGATTTAGTGATAATGAAACGTTCACATTAAAAAACGAACGTTCGCTAACAGCCCAGACTGTGTGAAAACGTCTTGGATATAGACAACATGTTCTATCATCATCGCAGGAAGCCTGACAAAGCCGTAAAGCGATGGTATTCGAGTAAATAATTCAGATCACTTTATCGATTGGCTTATATTATTTTTATTGAAGAGAGTCTCAGTCGGTCTAAAAAACGGACATTTATCTATAGGTGATTCGAGTCCCTTGTAAAAGGTTAGATCGCGCCTGTATGTATTACTTAGGCAATGCCGATCGATGGAACTGGATTATTTTCCATCCCATATCTCGTTTTGCAACCACGATTGTGACTCGGCCATAAGAAATTAATTGTTTTCCATTTCTAACTCCAGTAACTGTATCTAAACCGGAAAATACAACAACAGAGTCAGACACCTCAACCACCGAGTAGCTGTTGAGCATTGCTCCTCTCGGTTTGTCGTTAAGCAATGCTCGCTCAAAGTATGCACGGATACCGCTCGGTACAGAGACTACCTCCTTGCCGCCAGTGCCTAGAAAAAGAGCATCGGGTGAATAAAGTTCCACAATGCCGTCAACATCAGATTCAGTGAATGCGGTTGTCCATTTTTCCAGGACCTGTAGCGCATCTTCTTTCGGGCCGGCAAAAGCATGTGGGCATAAAAAGATCACCAAAGTAGTAATGACAATAAAAGCACGCATAATTTCTCCTCTCAATAAAATTTTCTTGTTGAATAGTATTTACCTAATCGCTGAGAAATACGAATAGTTAAGCTAATAGTCAGCTATCGAACCTATGTGGTCATTCGTATATTAGAAATTAGGGTAACAATTTCTACAGGGTTCAACCACATTCAATTGTCTGGATGGTGGATAGTTTGTGAGTCGTGGGTATAATAATTGAGCAAACAGAATGGGGGAATATTATGATCCGGATTACACGCAATCGAATACCTGTAAATACACTATTATTACTTATGTTGCTGGTAGTGGTACCTACTGGCCATGCCCAAGTTAATGTCATGGACAATAAGTACCCGGTAGTAAACCAGTCCGAAATGTATATTTATCGAGTTGTGACAGTTGTTGAAGGATTAAAACACCCCTGGTCATTCACCTTCCTGCCAAATGGTGACATGTTGGTGACGGAACGTCCGGGTCAACTTCGAATTGTGCGTAATGGAATTCTAGACCCTGAACCCATTGCGGGCGTACCGCCTGTTTGGTACCGCGGTAGGGCAGGTTTTCTTGATGTCGCATTGCATCCTGACTTTGAGTCAAACCAACTGGTGTATTTTACTTATACCAAACCTAACGAAGATGGGAAGCAAGGTACTATGGCAGCGGCTCGAGGTCGGTTAAATGGCATGCGTTTAACAGATGTTGAGGATATATTTGTGGCCCAGCCTTGGGGTAGCCGACCGGGTCATTTCGGTTCCAGGATCGTATTTGACGGGAAAGGTTACGTTTTTATATCCACTGGTGACATGAGTATTGTCAATGTCACTTCCGTACCCGGTGAAGAACACCCCGCACAGGATCTCAGTAATCATGCAGGCGTGATTGTACGTCTTCATGATGACGGCCGTGTTCCATCGGATAATCCATTCGTAAATACACCGGGTGCCCGTCCTGAGATCTGGAGCTACGGTCATCGAAATCCGCAGGGCCTTACATTTCATCCGGAAACAGGAGAACTTTGGGAGATCGAGCATGGTCCCCAGGGTGGCGACGAATTAAATCATATTCTTCCTGGACGTAATTATGGTTGGCCGGTTATCGGTTATGGTATCGCCACTGGTGGTGGCACCATCCATAAAACCCGAATGAAGGAAGGTATGGAGCAACCGGTTGATTACTTTGCACCTTCCATCGCGCCATCGGGTTTGATGATTTATACCGGTGATAAATTTCCGGAATGGCATGGCGATATATTCGTCGGTAGTCTCAGGGGCCATGAGCTTCACCGCCTGCGCCCGGGTAAACTCCCTGATGGCCGATATCAAATCCCCGATGCGGAAGAGCCACCCTTATTGCAGGGTTATGGGCGTATACGTGATGTTCGCCAGGGTCCGGATGGCTATATCTATCTAGCCTTTGATGATCACCCCACCAGAGGACGGCTTACTCCCATCGTGCGCCTGGAACCCGTGCGTGAACTCGACTTTAATCCCCATTACCATCCTGCCATGTTTGGTGATGAGGGAGGAACAACAGGAAGAGAAAGGCTGCATTAGCCGGACTAACAAAATCAAGAGGTAGAATTATGGCTATTAATGACCAGAGGAGTCTACAAGAAGAAATACAAAATATAACAATCGGCTCCAATACAATGCGCAAGGAGTACGGATTTTTTATCTTGAACATTATGTGATTTAACAATGGATAAGGAAATACTAAATATTGTTAGTCGTGATTTTTCTAAATCAGATATAAATGAAGTTATTAAAGAATTGAGCACTATTACATTGGATCATGTAATGGTCGAATCAGAAAATAATTTAAGAAACACATATATATCTATACTTAAACTAAGCAATGGAAGTTTAGAACAATTAACAAAATATGTGAAAAGCGCAAAACAAGATTTCAGAGATGTTATCTACTGGGCATCAAAAATCTGAAAACATATTACAGGTCAATCAAACTGGACGCGCAAAAGCACTCCTCTCCGCAAAAATATTAGCTTTCACATCTGACCAAGGAGCATTGATTTGCAGTACAGGAAAGAAATTGATGGTCTTCGAGCAATAGCGGTCTTACCTGTCATACTATTCCATGGAGGTGTCTTTGGGTTTAGTGGTGGGTATGTTGGGGTCGATATTTTCTTCGTTATCAGCGGTTACTTGATCACATTGATAATAATAGATTGTAGGAATGCAGGAACCTTTTGGA
>CAUZRI010000157.1:0-4730 GCA_963582285.1 Gammaproteobacteria bacterium
AGGCAATAAGTGAGGTACCAGGAGATGCCGCAACCCGCAAATTACTTCGTAGTGTAATGATGAAGGGTCTGGCATCCCTGGTCATTGAAGCCATGCAGGCCGGGCATGCTGCAGGGTGTGAAGAATGGTTATGGAATAATCTTGCAGAACAACTGGTAAAATCGAATGAGACTGTGTTAACACGTCTGGTGCAGGGGACGGGGATACATGCAGCACGCAGGTTGCATGAAATGGAGGCATCAAAGGCATTATTGGAAGAACTTGGGGTAGACCCGGTAATGACCCGCGCAACAATTGAAAGCTTAAAGGCCGTGCTTGATAAAGGCGTGCCAAACATACCTTCCGCACTAGATTAAGGAATCCTATGCAAACGGCTATACCCTATATGCAGTTCCGTGGCGGCAGTTCCAAAGGTGTATATTTTCTCGCATCAGATCTCCCTGATGATGAAACATTAAGAGATAAAGTGTTATTGGCCATAATGGGCGGCGGTGATATCAGGCAAATCGATGGCCTGGGTGGCGCCCATCCCCTGACCAGTAAGATCGGAATTGTTGGACCTTCAAGTAGAGATGATTCTGATATTGATTATCTATTTGTTCAGGCCGTAGTTGGTGAAGACCGAGTCGATACTACGCCCAACTGTGGAAATATCTTGGCTGGCATTGGACCCTTTGCTATCGAAAAAGGGCTGATTTCGGCAGCAGAAGGAGAAACAATAGTAAGAGTATATATGGTAAATAGCGGGAATCGATGTGAAATTAAAGTTCGAACATCTAACGGTAAAGTTCAATATCAGGGCGACGCCAGCATAGACGGAGTACCTGGTATGGCAGCACCAGTACTTTGTAATTACATGGATCTTGAAGGTTCGGCCTGTGGGATGCTACTACCTACCGGAAATGTTGTTGATGTCATTAATGGCATTGATGTGACCTGTGTAGATAATGGTATGCCCGTGGCAGTGCTTCGTGCAAATGATTTTGGTATCAGTGGATATGAAACCGCTGATGAATTAAATGCAAATACTGAACTTAAGGAAAAGCTTGAATCAATTCGTTTAAAAATTGGTCCGTTAATGAATCTTGGTGATGTATCAGACAAGGTTGTGCCAAAGATGTCGTTAATTTCTTTACCAAAACATGGGGGTCATATTTGTACCCGTACATTTATTCCTCATGTATGCCATACCTCTGTTGGTGTGCTCGGGGCGGTTTCGGTGGCGACGGCGTGTATAATGCCAGGCTCAGTGGCAAAAGATATTGCCTTGGTACCTGACGGAAGCCCTAAAAACTTATCAGTTGAGCACCCTTCTGGAGAATTTTCCGTAAGTTTGGAAATAGGTGGGGAAGTAGATGCCCCCAATGTGATACGGGCTGGATTATTGCGAACCGCAAGATTGCTTAGTAAGGGGGAAACCTATATCCCTTCATATATTTGGAAAGGAAAGTAACATGACAATTAAATCTTGTATGCCCCCGGATCCGGATACCAGAAAACCGGATTTTATTATGCCCGCAAAGGCATGTGATGCCCATTGCCATATCTTCGGTCCGGGGGATCTGTTTCCTTATGCGCCAGAACGATCGTATACCCCACCGGATGCCCCCAGGGAAAAACTCAAGGAACTTCATAATACTCTTGGCGTTGAGCGTGTTGTATTGGTGCAGGCGAGTTGTCACGGTGTAGACAATTCTGCAATGTTGGATGCCATCGCCCATAACAAAGATAGTTATCGCGGTGTATGTATGGCCTCTGATGAATACACCGATGATGAACTTGAACGATTGCATGAGGGAGGGGTACGAGGTGTAAGATTTAATTTCGTCAAACACCTTGGTGGTACACCGGACATTGAAAAAATGAAAAAAGTTGTGAATAGGGTCATACCATTAGGTTGGCACCTGGTTATTCATGTGGATGCAGAGGATCTTATAGAATTTGAAGCCTTGTTTGCCAGTTTTGAACTACCCAAGGTAATCGACCATATGGGCAGGGTACCCACCTCAGGTGGTGTCAATCAACGACCATTTCAAATCCTGCTGAAATTTATGGAACGCGAAGACTTTTGGGTCAAGGTATGTGGATCAGAAAGGATTTCCCAGGCAGGCCCGCCGTTCTATGATGCTATACCTTACGCCCAGGCATTGATTCGTGTGGCACCTGACAGGATACTATGGGGTACAGACTGGCCCCATCCTAATATTAAAAAGTTTATGCCCAATGACGGTGATTTGGTGGATCTGGTTCCATTGTTTGCAGTCGATGAGGCGCTTCAAAATAAAGTATTGGTGGATAACCCTGCTCGGCTGTACGGGTTTGATGAATAAAATATGAAGTGAGGTGTAAGACGTGAGGTGTAAGACGTGAGGGGTGAGGAGAGAGGGTATGGCTAAATAGAGAAATCATTCCGTCATTCCCGCGCGATCGTCATAGATGGCGGAAGTACTAGGAATTCATGCACACTTTCAATCAAAATCTGTAATCAAGTAAAATTAAGTACACCCGTAGTTCGCACATTATAAATAGGAGACATCCAATGAAGACCGTTGCAGTTAGAAACATTGAACGAGCGGACACTAACGCCATAGAAGCACTGGGTAATCTCGGCGTCGCCACTGTGCATGAAGCCCAGCAACGTAGTGGCTTGTTAAAACCCTATATGCGCCCGATCTATCCTCGTACCCGCATTGGTGCCAGTGCGGTGACCGTTCTTGCTCAACCCGGGGATAATTGGATGATCCATGTCGCTATTGAACTATGCCAGAAAGGTGACGTTCTGGTTGTTGCTTGTACTACGGACAATACCGATGGTATGTTTGGCGATTTATTGGCTACTTCTGCTATGGCTCGAGGTGTAAACGGCCTGATAGTCGATGCAGGTGTTCGTGATGTTATGGATCTGGAAAAAATGGGCTTCCCGGTATGGTCACGTGCCATCTCGGCGAAAGGGACAGTAAAAAACACCTTGGGATGTGTAAATGTACCTGTAGTGTGTGCCGGACAACTCATAACACCTGGTGACGTTATTGTTGCCGATGATGATGGAGTTGTTGTAGTGCCAAGGAAAAGCGCTGAATCAGTACTGGTATCAGCTCGTCAGCGTGAAGCTAATGAGGAAACCAAGCGACAGAAACTTGCAGACGGAATATTAGGGTTGGATATGTATAATATGCGACCAGGCCTTGAAGAAGCCGGGCTAGTGTATTTAGATAATCTTGAAGAGATTGAAGAGTAAAATAATATATCAAAACTATGAATCAACATAAACACGCGAGATTAATTATATTAGGGTCAGGACCTGCGGGATACTCTGCTGCGGTATATGCCGCGCGAGCAAATTTGAACCCAGTGTTGATTACCGGGATTGAAATTGGAGGTCAATTGACTACAACAACGGATGTTGATAATTGGCCGGGAGACGTAGAAGGCTTACAAGGTCCTGTGTTAATGGATCGTATGCGTGCCCATGCAGAGAGATTTAATACTGAAATAATTCATGACCATATTAATAAAGTTGATTTTAGCCAGCCTCCATTCAATTTGACAGGGGATGCCGGTCAATATAGTTGTGATGCACTAATAATCGCAACCGGAGCCTCTGCTCAGTATCTGGGTTTACCCTCAGAAGAGGCATTTATGGGTAAAGGTGTTAGTGCCTGTGCGACATGTGATGGATTTTTTTATCGTGATCAAAAAGTAGCGGTTATTGGTGGTGGGAATACCGCTGTGGAAGAGGCTTTATATTTATCAAATATTGCCTCCGAAGTTACATTAGTTCACAGGCGTGATGCACTTCGGGCAGAAAAAATATTACAGGATAAACTATTTGAAAAAGAGAAGTCGGGCAATGTAAGATTTCAATGGAATCACGTTCTGGATGAAGTGCTTGGGGATGAAACCGGTGTAAATGGTATGAAAATCAAAAGAGTAAATACCGATGAAATAACGGAATTACCACTACAAGGCGTATTTATTGCCGTTGGACATAAACCCAATACTTCCATGTTTAAAGGTCAACTGGACATGAAAGATAACTATATTCAGGTCAAAAGTGGCACACAAGGAAACGCTACTGCCACTAGTATTCCGGGTATTTTTGCAGCAGGAGATGTTGCCGACCATATATATCGTCAGGCGGTCACATCCGCAGGTTCAGGTTGCATGGCTGCATTGGATGCGGAAAAATATCTGGACGATTAAATCTCAAGATATTTCTGGGATATTTAATAATTAAATTTTTTAAAATAAGGTAAATGAAACTGTTAATGTATTTGCCACTCTAAACTGCAATATGAAGACATATAAAATGCCAACCAAGAAAAAAAGTAAAATAATATTTTTGATTGCAATGCTTTTAACGGTAACGTCTTTGTCCTCCGCACAAGAATCTGATTTTAGAAGACCTGATTTTAGCATGACAGACCTGGAAGGTACTGAGCGTTCTATATCAGAATGGGATGGCAATGCAATGCTCATAAATTTCTGGGCAAGTTGGTGTGTACCCTGTAAACGGGAAATTCCACTTTTAAATGATATTTCAAATGAGCATAAGGATAAGAATTTTCAGGTTCTCGGGATCGCGGTGGATACCCCTGATAACATTAGAGATTTCATCAAAACTACACCACTAAATTATCTAACCCTGGTTGATGAAGAAAAATCCCAGGATGTTGCGTATCAACTAACGGAAAGTTTTTTAGTATTGCCTTTGACTGTATTTTTAGACC